>NZLV01000095.1 GCA_002694345.1 Maricaulis sp. | reverse complement strand
TCCCACTCCGACTAGCCTGCTACCCGAACCAAGCTCGAACCCGCACGGTTCACTGGCGTGCCTGCGCGTCAGCCTGTCCGGCCGCCCCATCGGGGGCGTTGGCGGAGCGAATTCCCGTTTGATCAGGAAGAATGGTGGGCCCGGAGGGACTCGAACCCCCAACCAAGCGGTTATGAGCCGCCGGCTCTAACCAATTGAGCTACAGGCCCGCGCGGGTGGCGCGTGGGTCAGGAATACGGGCAGACGCGGCGCGCGCCAAGCCGGGATTGCACGCTTTCATGACATCGCGGCAATCATGGTGGCGATTGTCGGGCTTTCGCGTTCAGGCTGCAGACAGGCGTCACATGTTCAGGTTAGGACATGTTCACCCGGTGCGATGCCGCGCCGTCATGCCCACAGCCCCTCACAAGGAGCGCACCCATGTTTCGTACCCTGCTTGTTTCCTCTGCCGCCCTCGCCAGCCTGGCCGCCCCGGCGGCCCTCGCACAGAGCGAAGCGGATATCCCGACCCTGAACCTGTCGGCCTCGGCCAGCGTCCAGATGGCCCCGGAATACGCCATGCTGAGCTCCGGCGTAGTGTCTCGCGCGGAAAGTGCCCAGCAGGCCGTTCGCGAGAATGCGCGCGTGATGAATGCCGTCTTTGCCGCCCTGCGCCGGGCGGGGGTGGAAGCCGGCGACATGCAGACCGCCCAGCTCTCCGTCTCCCCGGTCTATGCGGAGAACCGCACCAATAACCAGGTCCAGCGCGACATCATCGGCTATGAGGCCCGCAATACCGTGTCCGCCAAGGTGCGCGACACCAATGCGGTCGGCCAGGTGATTGATGCCATGGTCGGCGCCGGCGCCAACAATATCAATTCGGTCCGCTTTGGTGCGGAAGACACCGAGGCCGCGATGAATCGAGCCCGCCGCGAGGCAATTGCCAGCCTGCTGGCCCGCGCCGACCTGTTTGCCGATGCCGCCGGGTTCGAACTGTGCGGGATCCGCGCCATGAGTGAGAACGGGTATACGCCGCAGCCGGTTTACATGGAGCGGTCCTTCGCCATGGCCTCTGACAGTGTCACCCCGGTCGCCGCCGGCGAACTCACCGTGACGGCCACGGTCAATGCCAGCTTCTGCATCGCCGACTAGCGGCGGCTGTCCGTTTCGACCGAGACGCGCTCACCGGCGAATTCAAAGGTGACCGTCTCGGTCTGCTCGGCCTGCCACAGGGCAAAGGCCAGCCCGCCGGACAGGAGCACCAGTCCGGCAATCAATCCATAGAGAAAAGTGGGAGGGGCCGGTTTCGAGCCCCATTTGCTGCGTCCACGCATGACGTGCCCTCCGTTGCGGTCAACGGAGGTTCAACGCATCAGACCCGACAGGGTTCCGGTGATCAGGCCGCTTGCGGCTTGGTCTTGATCTGGTTGTGATCGTCCAGCAGGACCACGGTCGGCTCGAATTGCTCGGCCTCGACCGCATCCATGTCCGCATAGGCCACCACGATGATGCGGTCGCCCGGCTGGGCCAGACGGGCCGCCGCGCCATTGATGCCGAAGGTGCGGCTGCCGCGCGGGGCTTCAATGGCATAGGTGGTGAAACGCTCGCCATTATTGATGTTCAGCACGTCCACCTGCTCATAGGGCAGGATGCCGGCCGCATCGAGATACTCCCGGTCGATCGAGATCGAACCTTCGTAATGCAGATCCGCCTGGGTCACGACCGCACGGTGGAGTTTGCACTTCATCATGGTGAGGCGCATCGCGCTTCTCCTGAACACTACATATTGCGGTGCACATAGGCTGAACGGCGCATAATTTCAACGCCGCGTGACTGAATAGCCCGCCAACGGGTTTGCAGGATGCCGGGGCGAGCGCCCGCTTCGGGCGCGACCGGATTTCGGCCGCGCCTCGATTTCCGCGCTCCAGGCCCGAATTTTCAACCTGGGTTCATGCAAAGACGGGAAAATTGGGGTATAGAGGTCCCGAGGGGGAGATTTTTAATGACCCGACGCATCCCGTGGCTGACGTCTGTCGCGATCGCGTTGCTGGCCACGGCCGGCAGCGGCGCCCAGAGTGCGCCCACGCAACCGGCCCGGCAACCGATCCCGACCCAGATCGACCCGACGCGGCTGAACACGACCAATCTGCAGACCCTGCAGGCCCAACCCGTCCGGACAGCAACGCCGGCCGATCCGGTCGCCGTCACGGTCAATTGGGACCAGGCCCGGGTGGATGCCCGCGTCGCCGCCGCCAACAACGCCCAGAATTTCCGGCCGGAAGTCGGGCTGGCGCGCCAGGTCCGGGTCTTCCCGATCCCGCGCAATCTCGATCCGGTCAGCCTGGCGGAAACTGAAGTGCCGATCCTGGTTCCGACCTATGCGGCCCTGGGCTTCAGCCGGGAACCGGTCACGCTGATCTTCCCGCGCGGCGATTTCTACACGCTCTCCATCACCGGCGAGGGCGTTCTGGTGGAGGTGTTCTGCACCCGCCTCGCCCATGCCGAACCGAATACCGCGATCTCGGCCCGCCGCATCCGCGGCAATGGACCGGAAGGGTATCGGACCGAGCAGACCGAATACGGGCGGGAAGTGTCCTTCACCCGTTACGGCATCGCCTATTCGATCACGATCGAGTGCGATGATCCCGAAGGCGACAGCCGGTGTTCCGCGCCCCAGTACGGGCGCGGCCTGATGGACTCCCTGCAGATCCTGCCGGGAAGCCGCGGATCCGTGGGGGGCCCGTGATGTCACGCTCAATTGAACTCTCTCTCGCCGCGGCAGTGGCCGCAGCCGGCATTGCCGCCATGATCTGGTGGCCCCTCGAGGAGGAGGACACCCTCCCCCCGACGGAGGACGCCATCGAAGAACCGGTCGAGGAAACGCCGGAGGAGCCGGCTGAAGAGCCCGCGGAAGAACCGGCCGAGGAGCCTGAAGAGGAACCGGCCGACCCGGTCGATGCCGCAGGCGACACCTTCGCCTACATGCCGCCCGGCGATCTCCTGCCCGACAGCGGCACCGGCCAGACCGAACAGATCAATTACGCGCCGGACATGCGCTTCCCGATGGAAATGGGCCAAGCCTACGCCAATTCCCAGGTCTACATGCATGGCGGCTATCTCGGCCCGGGAGGCGGACAATGCAATGCCGCCAATTATACCTATGCCTGGCGGGACAACTTCTGTGAGACACGCGGCTATTCCACACCGCTCTGCCCGGCCGGAACCGGGCATCAGGGGCAGGATATCCGGCCCGCCACCTGTCAGGACGACACCCATTGGGCCGTCGCGTCGGAAGCCGGCACCATCACTTCGATCGGCTCCTATTCGGTCCGCCTGATGACGGATGAGGGCGTGCGCTACACCTATCTCCATCTGGACAAGGACACGCTCCTGGTCGAGGTCGGCGACGAGGTCGAGCGCGGCCAGCGCCTGGGCTTTGTCTCCAATGAATTCGGGGACAGCGCGACCACGATCCACCTGCATTTCGAGATCAAGATGGCGATGACCACGCCGGACGGGCTGCAGAACACGGTCGTTCCGCCCTACATGGCCCTGGTCGACAGCTATGAGCGCCTTCTGGACGGCACGGAAACCGACTAGTCGCATAATGCGACGTTAACCCTGATCGGCTTATCTGGGCGGCCCCAACAGTGTGCCCCAGATGACCCGATTTCGACCCCTGTTTCCCTTGTTGGCCGGCCTCGCCTGCCTCGCCGCCTTTTCGGCCCTGGCCTGGCAGATGCGGGCACAGGAACGCTATGCCATTCGTGTCCATCTCGAGGAAATCGCGACCAATATCCGCTTCAACCTCTCCGACCGGGTGCAGGACAATCTGGACGCGATGGAACGCATGGCTGGACGGTGGACCCGCGCCGGCGGAATGAGCGAGGAGAGCTGGCGCCAGGAAGCCGCCGCCTTCACCGCCGACCAGCCGGAATTGCAGGCCATCCAATGGGCCAATCCCGACTATCATCTGGCCTGGGTAGAGCCGCTGGCAGGCAATGAACGCGTCCTGGGCCTCGATATCCTGTTCGAACCCTATCGCGCCCAGGCCGTCCGCCAGGCCGTGGAACACCGCCGCACCAATTCCAGCGCCGCCATCGACCTGATCCAGGGCGGATCGGGTTTCCTGACCTACTTCCCGCTCTTCGTGGGCGAGCGTTTCGACGGCTTGCTGGTCGGCGTGTTCAATATCGACACCCTGGTCGAGACCTCGGTGCCCGCCGACTATTTCCGCTCCGCCGCCCTGGTGGTCCAGGAAGCCGGCCGCGATGTCGACACGCATGGCACCGCGGCCCGGACCGATATAGTCAGCCGGCGCACCGTGGAACTCCCCGGCTCCGTCTGGGCGCTGGAAGTCTATCCGACCCAGGCCCTGTTCGCCGACGAATACTCGCGCACGCCCCTCGCCGTCTTCCTGATCGGCCTGATCGTATCGGCCGGTCTCGCTGCCGGCCTGCATGCCCTGCGCGTTGGCCAGATCCGCGAACAGCAATTGTCCGAGGAACGCGAGGCGGCGGTCGAGGCCCTCGAGCGCGGGCAACAGCGCATCGAGCTGGGCGTGCGCGGTTCTGCTGCCGGTTTCTGGGACTGGGACATCGCCAAGGACGAGCTCTATCATTCGCCCCGCCTGGTCCGGCTGCTGGGCGGACCGGAGGAGCCCGTTGTGTCCACCTCGGCCACCTTTGCCGGCCGGCTGCATCCGG
>NZLV01000094.1 GCA_002694345.1 Maricaulis sp. | reverse complement strand
TGGGAAGCGGTCGCGCCAACGATGCGGCTGGCAATGGCAATGTAACCTCCAACGACCTGGAGGTGGCCTATGATGGCACGACGCCGTCGGTGTCGATCAGCTCGACCTCGACCGGACCGGTGTCTGGCGCTTTCGACGTGTCGATCCAGTTCTCCGAAAGCGTTAGGGGCTTTACCGTGGAAGACGTCACGGTGGGCAATGGCGTCATCTCGGATTTCGTCGGGTCCAGCTCCACAGACTTCGAAATGACGGTCACGCCGTCTGCGGATGGCACGGTAACAGTGGACGTTGCTGCGGATGTGGCTGCGGATGACGCCGGCAACGGCAATACGGCAGCCGATCAGTTCTCGATCGAGAATGACCAGACAGCGCCGACCGTGACGATCTCCACAGCGTCCAGCGACCCGGTCTCGGGCGCGTTCACGGCGACGCTCACCTTCTCTGAGTCCGTTTCCGGCTTTGCCGCGTCGGACATCAGTGTCGGCAATGGCTCTGCTGCGAATTTGGCGGGATCCGGCAACATCTACACAGCCGACATCACGCCGGCGGCTGACGGCGCTGTGACGATCGAGGTCGGCGCCGATGCGGCCGAGGATGCGGCCGGCAATGGCAATAGTGCTGCAACGCAATTTTCCATTGAAAGTGACGGCACCGCGCCGAGTGTGGTGATCACGTCCGGCGTCGACGCTCCGGTGTCGGGTTCCTTCCAGGTAACCCTGACCTTCTCGGAGGATGTGACCGGGCTCGCGCTGACCGAACTTCTCGTAACCAACGGAGCGGCCGCAGAGCTGACCGGTTCTGGTGACACCTATACCGCCGAGATCACGCCGGAGAGCGATGGCACGGTCACCGTGGAACTCGCGGCCGACAGCGCACAAGACAGTGCGGGCAATGGCAATACGGCTGCGGAGCCGTTCTCCATCGAAACCGACGCGACGCCGCCGGCGGTCACCTTGTCGGTGGCTGAGGATGGAGTTCTGTCCGGTCCGTTCACGCTGACGGTGAGCTTTGCCGAGCCGGTTACTGGCTTTGCCCTGGACGATCTGGTCATCAGCAATGGTACGGCCTCGGATCTGGACGGTGATGGCGAGGTGTTCACCGTGCTGATCACGCCGGACGCTGACGGCGATGTGACGATTGATATCGCGGCTGGTGCGGCACAGGACAGTGCCGGCAATGACAGCACTGCGGCCGATACCCTGGCTGTAAGCAGCGACTCGACTGCGCCGGTCCTGTCGATCGTCCTGCCGGGCGAGGAGACAGAGGGCGCGTTCACGGCACGCTTCGAATTCTCTGAAGATGTGACGGGTTTTGAGGCGTCAGATGTCAGCGTGTCGAATGGTGCCGTGTCCGATTTTGCCAGTGAGAGCGATCAGGTCTTCACCGCGACGATCACGCCGGCAACGCTAGGTGACGTCGTCATCAGCGTTGCCGATGCCGCCGCACAGGACGCCGCCGGCAATGATAGTGCGGCTGTGGACGCCGCTATCGAGGCCAAATCGCGTCCCATCGAGGTGTCGGTCGTCATCGACGATGACGTGGAGAATGTCACGGACATCTCGGCGGAGGCGACGATCACAAATCCGGGCAGTCAGGAGATCCAGTTCCGGGTCGAGGTGGATGTACCCTGGATCGTGGTTGATCCTGCGTCCGGCACCATCCCGTCGCTGGGCGAGATCGAGCTGAATATTTCGATCCTGGAACTCGCGAATGATCTGGAACCGGGTGAGTACACCGGTACCGTCACCGTCATCAACGAGACCTCAGGCGCCGCGGCGGCGAAAGGACCGAACACCCGCGCGCGGGCCGAGGGCGACAGTATTGTCGTGGAGATTCCGCTGACGGTCACGATCGAGGAGCGTTTCGGCACGATCCAGCTGGTGTCGACAACGCCGGGCGGGGTCCAGCGCGACGCGACCTTTGTCTTCGCCTCCTCCTTGGCGGCGTTTGACGGGCTCGAACTGACGACCAGTCAAGGCTATGCGGCATCGGCCATCGTCGAGACCCGGTTCGGCGCCTATGACATCACGCAGGCTTTGCCGGCCGGCTGGCGTCTGGACGACATTTCCTGCTCCGGCGACCTGGATGGCGGATCGAATATCGACCTGAGTACGGGGCGTGTGGACATCGATCTCGATCCAAACGAGTCCATCGTGTGTACCTTCCATAATACGCGTGACGAGGAAGCTGTGCGCCTTGCGACGATGCGGGCCATCAACAACTTCATGGTTCGCCGCTCGGATCGCATCCTGTCTGGCGCTCCCGATCTGACCCAGCGCCTGCGCGACCGGACGGCCTCATCGCCCGGCAGCTTCAGCGCGGACATCCAGGGCGGGCGCAGGGTCATGTCCATGCAGACCAATCTGGCCGGCATTCGCAATCACGTGAAGCAAAGCCGTCCGCAAATGCCGGGCGTGACACTGGACCCGGACGCTGCGGGCGCGTCGTTTGATGTCTGGATGCGTGCGGACTTCAGCGCGCTGTCGGACACGCGTGACGGTGCTGACGTGTCGAGCGATTTCGGTCTGTTGCAGTTCGGTGTCGATTGGCAGCTGAATGAGGCATCCTTGGTCGGTCTGATGTTCCAGCGCGACTGGATGGATGAAGTGACAGCAGACATCGCCGAGGATGCCGGAGCGATCCGGGGCGCGCGTGTTGACGGCGCGGGCTGGATGGCCGGCCCCTACGGTGTCTGGGAAGTGGCTGATGGCACATTTGTCGACGTGATGGCCCTTTGGGGGCAGTCCGACAATACGGTCGACCCGCTGGGCCCGTACGAGGATGAGTTCGAGACGACCCGGATGATGTTACGCGCCAACATCACGGGCGAGTGGCGCTCGGATAACTGGCGGATCCGGCCTTCAGCGTCTCTGGCGCATTTCGAGGAGACCCAGGATGCCTATGTCGACAGCCTGGGCATCGATATCCCTGAGCAGACTGTTTCGGTCGGTCGCTTTGAGGCCGGACCGGAATTCGTCTACCGGTTCGAGCGGCGCGACGGTACTTGGTGGGAGCCGGGTGTCAGTCTGAGCGGCGTCTGGGACTATGACCCGGCGGATCTGATGGATGAGCAGGGCAATTCGGTCTCGACGGGCGCCTTGCGGGCCGATGCCGGAATCACCCTGCGCGGGCGCTTGCCCGGTGGCGTGTTACTGTCCGGTGAAGCCAGTTTCGACGGTCTCGGCGAGGGTGACTTCTCGGCCCGCAGCGGGCGTCTGCAAGTTAGCCTTCCCTTTTAGGGGCGGTAGACTCGCAAGGGTGCGAGGCAGCAGCTGCTGTCGACAAATGCGGATTGGTTTCGAATGACCAAACAGGGGCCTGGCACAGGCAACAGGTTGGCGCCATTTCTGAGCGCGAACCGACGTCGAGGAAAGCCGTTCAAACGCCTTGCTCGAATGGCGGCAATTCCGTCCTGATGCAGGTTCAAATCCGGTGTTTCGAGACCGTTGCGCATTTGTCTGATGGGGTGGACGGCCCCGACCAACGGCATCGCGATGTGCCATGCTGGAGCTGTTGGAACCAGCACAAGGGAAGGAACCGTCCACATGAATGTTACAACAATCGGCATTGATCTGGCCAAATCTGTCTTTCAGCTTCACGGCGTTGATGAAGCGGGAGAAGTGGTTTTCCGCAAGAAGCTCCGCCGCGGCGCGGTGCTGGACTTCCTGCGTGACTTGCCAGCCTGTCTCATCGGGCTGGAAGCGTGCGCTACGGCCCACTTCTGGGCCCGTGAAATCGGCACTCTGGGCCATGAGGTGCGGCTGATCCCGCCGGCCTATGTGAAGCCCTACGTTAAGCGTCAGAAGAACGATGCTGCGGACGCCGAAGCGATCTGCGAGGCGGTCACGCGCCCCTCCATGCGCTTTGTTCCGGTCAAGAGCGCAGAGCGACAGGGCGTGATGATGCTGCATAGGACGCGCGATCTTCTCATGCGCCAGCGCACCATGATGCTCAATGCAATCCGCGCACATCTGGCCGAGTTCGGCATCATCACGGCTCAAGGCCCCCACAAGCTGGCCGCATTGCTCGATGCCATGCGCGAAGACGGTATGCCCGGCCTGCCGGATATCGCCCACTGCGCCCTGGAAAGCCTGATGGCCCAGCTCGACAGCCTGGCGGAGGAGATCCGCACGCTCGAGCGCCGGCTTCTGGCCTGGCACCGCACCGATGAGACCAGCCAACGGCTGGAGACGATACCGGGCGTGGGCCTCATCACGGCAACCGCGCTGTCTGCCAGCATACCGGATCCGTCGGTGTTCAAGACGGGACGTCAGTTCGCCGCCTTCCTCGGACTGGTGCCGCGCCAGAACTCGTCGGGCGGCAAAGAGCGTCTGGGGCGCATATCGAAGATGGGCGATGGTTATCTGCGCCGGCTTCTTGTCGTCGGCGCGACCTCTGTCATCCGACGTGTTGGCACGAACACCTCGGCGACGGGGGAGTGGGTCAGGCGTCTGCTGGAGCGCAAACCGGCCCGTGTCGCCACTGTCGCCATGGCCAACAAAACCGCGCGCATCGCCTGGGCTGTGCTGGCCCGGGGCGAGACCTATCGAGCGCCGACAGTGGTGTAGACGCAAAGGAACCGCGATAGCGAACGTGCTGTCGCTCAGGAGCTGTGAGGGCAGATGTAAGTGATGATGATCAAACGGGGCCGCAGCCGGGAAAACCCGAGGTGCTGTCAGGGCATAAAAGCTCGATTGTCTGAAAGGGACCCGGCCAAGCGGACTTCATCAGGGCCAGCGGTCACAAGCACCGCGCCAACAGGCCGGACACATGACCGCAACCCGCAATGATCAGAAATCACTCAAATCAGGCCTTGCAGAACAGGGGCCGTCCACACATGACAGCGCCCGTTAGCGAGTTCTTAAAGCGAATCCCATGCATTTGACCGGAAAATCGAAACAGGCAGGCACATGACGCAGAATTCACCGGCGCTGGATCTGGACGCGGAAATCACCGCTGACGCTGAAATTGTAAAAAATGAAGCGCGCGAAGCCGTCGGCCTGAGCCGGACTCCGCTCCGGGTCGACAGTCAGGTCCGGCGCATTCCGGAAAACCTGCGGCGCCAGTACACGAAAGTGGTCGCCCAGGCCAAACGCGCCCTCAAACTTTCCGCCGAGAACAAGCACTCGGAGGCTGCGCGGATCGCGTGGAAAGCCGTCAACCTGGCCCCGGATCTTGCGCTCACCAATCACGTCATGGGCCTGATGCTCTACAGACTGGGCCGCCTTTCCCGGTCTCTCGACTTCTTCCAGAAGGCGTGGGAGCTCGACCCAAAAGATTCGGAAATTTACCAGAAACTCGGCCTGGTCGCGTGGAAGCTCGACATGCTGGAAGCAGCAGAGAAATTCTACCGCATCGAAAGCCAGCTGGCGCCCGGCAATGTCAACGCAGCAATCAATCTGGCGGGCGTGCTGCGCGACCAAGCCAAGTTTGAAGAAGCCATCGAAATCCTGCGCAC
>NZLV01000093.1 GCA_002694345.1 Maricaulis sp. | reverse complement strand
GGCGCTCGACCGGCAGGGGTTTGATGCCCGCATGCAGGCCGACTAGATCCGCGTCGCGGCGAAGGCGCTGGCATCAATGGCCGGTGTTTCGCCGCTCATCAGGGACGCCAGGACATCGCCCGAACCCATGGCCTGGGTCCAACCGAGGTGACCGTGGCCGGTCACCAGCCACAAGCCCCGCGCACGCGTCTCCCCGATGAAGGGGCGGCCATCGGCCGACATGGGCCGGAAACCGCACCAGGCCTTTTGCTCGCCGGCCAGCAGCGTGTCAGCAATCTGCGGATAGATCGAGCGCAGGAGGTTGCGCAGATTGTCGACCCGGTCCTCGCGCAGCGTGCGGTCGAGACCGGTGAATTCGGCCGTACCGGCAATGCGCAACCGGTCGCCCATCGGCGTGGCAATGGTGTGCAGGGCTTCGTCCACCACGGGCAGGCCCGGGCGCTGGTTGAGGCCGGACATGTCCAGGGTCAGCGAATAGCCCTTCACCGGCCGCACGGGCAGGTGCAGGCCGTGCGGCGCCAGCAGGGACCAGCTGGCATGTCCGGTGGCCAGGACAACCGCTTCCACCTCGATCTCTTCCTCGTCCGTGCGCACGCCGATGATGTGGCCGGCGCGGTCGATCAGCTCGAGCACGCGCGTCTTCCATTCAAAGCGCACACCGGCGGCCTCGGCCGCGCGGGCCAGGGCCCGGGTGAAGGCGCGGGCATCTCCGGACTCATCCAGCGGATGGAAGACCGACCCGGCGATCTGGTCGCGGACGGCTTCCAGCATGGGCTCACGGGCCAGGGTTTCCTCGACATCGAGAATTTCCGACTTCAGCCCCATATCGGCGAGTGTCTTGTTGATCCCGTCACGCACGGGCGTGGGCGGCGCGTCGCGGCAGATCTTCAACGTGCCGCGGCTGAGACTGTCATACTCGAGCTGCTCCGCCTCGCGCACGGCCTGGGTGAGTTTCAGGGAGTGGTGGGAGAGGGCGAAATTGGCCTGGCAGGCCGCCTCATAGGCCGAGCGGCGGGAGTTCCACAGGAAGCGCAGGCCCCAACTGGTCAGGCCCGGTATCGCCTTCACGCGCAGCTTCATCGGGGAGTGCGGATCGGCCAGCGAAGACAGGAGCTGCCAGTGGACGCCCGGGGCATTCCACGGCTCCGGTTCGGACGGGGTCAGCGCTCCGGCATTGGCAAAGCTGGTTTCCTCGGCCGGGCCATCATGGGCATCGAAAACGGTCACGCGATGGCCGCGTTGGCGCAGGGCCCAGGCCGAGGCGATGCCGGTCAGTCCGGCGCCGATGATGAGGATGTCCTTTGCAGGCAAGGCGGCCTCCGGCAAGCGAGATACACGGGTCGGTTTGAACTTCGTGACAATACAGATAAAAGCAAGGGGTTAGTGCGCTTCACCCGATCCGGATGTCATGGATTCTCTGGTTTCCCAGCTCAAGGCGCTTGCCGAACCGACCCGCTTGCGCATCACCGCCCTGTTGTCGCGTGGTGAGCTGACGGTCTCCGAACTGGTCCAGATCCTGGGGCAGAGCCAGCCGCGTGTCTCGCGCCATCTCAAACTCCTCACCGAAGCCGGCCTGGCCGAACGCCTGCCGGAAGGCGCCTATGTGTTCTACCGGCTGAGCGAAGCCGGTGGCGGCCGCCGTCTGGCGCAAATGGCCAATGAACTCCTGCCGGAAGACGATCCGGTCATGACGCGCGATTTCTCCCGCCTGGAAGCCATCAAGCAGACACGGGCCGATGCGGCGCAGGCCTATTTCGAAAGTGTCGCCGAGGATTGGGACCGGATCCGCTCCTTCCACCTTGCCGACCATGAAGTCGAAGCGGCCATGCGCAAGCTAGCCGGAGACGGGCCCTTTGGCCTGATGATCGATGTCGGGGTCGGCACTGGACGCGTGCTGGAGGTCTTCTCCGACCGGGTGGATCGCGGCATCGGCGTCGACATCAACCACTCCATGCTCAACATGGCGCGGTTGAATTTGGAGAAGGCGGGCCTGCGGCATTGTTCCGTCCGCCATGCCGATGTCGGGGCGCTGCCTTTCGACACTTCGGCGGCCGATCTGGTGACGGTGCACCAGGTCCTGCACTATCTGGAAGATCCCGGCCTCGCCGTGGAAGAGTGCGCCCGCGTGCTCAAGCCGGGCGGCAATCTGCTGATCGTGGATTTCGCCCCGCACCAGCTGGAAACGCTGCGCGAGGACCATTATCACCGCCGGCTCGGTTTCTCGGACGAGGAAATGCGCAGCTGGATCGAGGATGCCGGCCTGGTGCTGGGACAACAGGTGGCCCTGCACCCCGAAGAGCCGGGCGGGCAGCTGACCATGAAAATCTGGGTCGCGGCCAAGCCGTCATAATTCCTCGCTTTGCGATCAGATTATTCGCGCTAGAGTGCGATCTGGTTTTTCTTGGGGGCAAGCATGAAAGCCGTGTTGAATCTGGTGAGTCTCGCCGCGCTGGGTGCGCTGGGCGCTGGTATCTATTTGACGCAAGGTCAGGCCGAGAGCGGCCCAGCCGTCGAGGAGCCGTCCGATACGATCATCATCGAGGATGGTGTGGTCCAGGATGACGCGATGGATGCGGCACCGGATGTCACCGATGAGCCGTCTGCTCCCGACACCGACGCCGGTGCACGCGGCGAGCACTACACGGTGGAAGGCACCCTGCCGGGTTATTTCGTCGCCAATGGCGACGTCATGTTCGGCACGCTGGCCCTGACGTCCATCATGGTGGAGCCGAACTGGAACGGGTTCGAGGAGCGCCTCCTGATGGCGCTCGAGGATACCAGCCAGGTCGCCGGCTCCAATGATTACGGCGATTTCTACCAGGCCTATCCGCTTCAGGTGGACAGCTGGTCGGTGACCCCGGATGGCGTGTCGATCGAAGCGCATCATGCCGAGCTGGGCGCGTTCAGTCTGACTGGGCACTATGACCCCGATGGCTATGCCCAATGGACATCCGGCGAGTCGGCTGTGGGTGAGCTGCTGATTGCGGACATCTCCCTGGACGGGCAGGTGCAGGAGAATGTCAGCCTGGCCTTCTGGGTCGGCGACTAGTCCGTCCGCCCGGTCGGCGCGCCGGTCTTTGACCCTGAAGCCTTTGACTTTCGCACTTGATTTTGCGGAAATCCGGGTGAATGTGCGCGCCACACCGGGACCGGAGCTCTCTTGACCACCCAACGCAAAACCGCATCGCGAAAATCCGCGCGTTCCGCCGGCGCGCCCTCGATCATCGTGGGCTGGCGCGAATGGGTGGGACTGCCGGATTTCGGCGATTTCCGGGTCAAGGCGAAGATCGATACCGGGGCCCGCACCTCGGCGATCCACGCCTGGAAGATCAAGCCGTTCGAGAAAGACGGCGAGCCTTGGGTGCGGTTCGAGCTTCATCCCAACCAGGATGACAATCTCACCCGTATCCCCTGTGAAATGCCGGTTCTGGAAAGCCGCGAGATCCGCAGCTCAAACGGCCAGGTCCAGACGCGCTATGTGGTCTC
The DNA here is from genome assembly GCA_002694345.1 of Maricaulis sp. Taxonomy (GTDB): domain Bacteria; phylum Pseudomonadota; class Alphaproteobacteria; order Caulobacterales; family Maricaulaceae; genus Maricaulis. The sequence continues at coordinate 6,722 of NZLV01000093.1, read as the reverse complement.
GACCCGGTTGCGCATCGGCCTTTACACCTGGCCCATCGAGCTGACTTTGACGCGCCGGGACGAGATGGGGTTCCGGATGCTGATCGGGCGCACGGCCCTGCGACCCAATGCGCTGGTCGATCCGGCGCGGTCCTTTCTGTGCTCCGCAACCCTTTAGTTCACCGGGTTTCATTGCTATCCAACCCCCTTAGCTTGCCTGACAGGCGGAGAATGACATGCGACTGATTATGCTGGCCCGGAACGCCAATCTGTATTCCCACAAGCGATTGGTGGAAGCGGCCGAGGCGCGCGGTCACGAGATCGATATCTACGATACGCTCAAGCTGTACATGGATATCACCTCCCACAAGCCGGAGCTTCGCTATCCGGGGCACGCCCTGCCCAAGGTGGATGCGGTCATTCCGCGGATTGGTGCATCGATCACCAGCTATGGCATGGCCGTCGTCCGGCAGTTCGAGATGATGGGCGTGTGGGCCGCCAATGAAAGCGTGGCCATCGGCCGTTCGCGCGACAAGCTGCGCTCGCTGCAGCTTCTCTCCCGCGCCGGTCTGGGCCTGCCGGTGACGGCTTTTGCCCACGACACCAGCATGACCGATGATGTGCTCGACATTGTCGGCGGTGAGCCGGTGGTGATCAAACTGCTGGAAGGCACCCAGGGCGTGGGCGTCGTGCTGGCGGAAACCCGCCGCTCGGCCAAGTCCGTGATCGAGGCTTTCCGTGGTGCCAAGGTGGACATCCTGGTCCAGGAATTCATCAAGGAAGCCGGTGGTGCCGACATCCGCACCATCGTTGTCGGGGGCAAGGTCGTTGCGGCCATGAAGCGCCAGGGCGCACAGGGTGATTTCCGCTCCAACCTCCACCGCGGCGGATCGGCCAGCAAGATCAAGCTGACGCCGGAAGAGCGCTCCACGGCGGTCCGCGCGGCCAAGGTGATGGGCCTCAATGTCGCCGGTGTCGACATGCTGCGCTCCAATCACGGCCCGGTCATCATGGAAGTGAATTCCTCGCCCGGCCTGGAAGGCATCGAGAATGCCACCGGCGTGGACGTCGCCGCTCAGATCATCGATTTCATCGAGAAGAATGCCGTGCCCGGCAAGACGAAGACGCGCGGAAAGGGATGAGCCGGCGCGAGCCCTTCGAAATCGCCGGCCGCAAGGTTGCGGCCGGAACCCGGGCCAATGTCGAGATTCCCGTCTCGGTCCTCTCCGATCACACACCGATGTCGCTGACGGTCCATGTCATTCATGGCCGCCGGCCCGGTCCCACCGTGTTTGTCTCGGCGGCCATCCATGGTGACGAGATCATCGGGGTGGAGACGATCCGTCGCCTGATCCGGACGCCGCAATTGCGCTCGATCGCCGGGACGCTGATCTGCATTCCCGTGGTCAACACATTCGGCTTCATCTCCCAGTCCCGCTATCTGCCGGACCGCCGTGACCTCAACCGGTCCTTCCCGGGCGCGGCCAGTGGCTCACTGGCCGCCCGGCTGGCCAATATCTTCATGACAGAGGTGGTGGAGCGGTGCGATGCGGGCATCGACCTGCACTCGGCAGCCCAGAACCGCACCAATCTGCCCCAGATCCGGGTCGATACCGGCGTGCCCGCCGCGCTGGAACTGGCGCGGGAATTTGCCAGTCCGGTGATCGTGCATTCCTCGCTTCGCGACGGCTCCCTGCGTGGCGCAGCCCAGGCGCGCGACATTCCCGTGATCGTCTATGAGAGCGGCGAAGCCCTGCGCTTCGACGAGACCGCTCTTCGTCTGGGGGTGAAGGGTATCCTGCGTGTCCTGCGCAAGCTGGGCATGATCCGTGCCGACAAGGGGCTGAAGTCCAAGCTCGTCTCCGAGATGAGCAAGAAAAGCACCTGGCTCCGGGCGCCCATGGGCGGGGTCTTGCGCATGCACCGCTCGATCGGTCAGCATGTCGAGGACGGCGAGCTGATCGGCGTGTTGAGCGACCCGCTGGGGGAGATGGATACCGAAATCCTGTCTCCGGTGGCGGGGCTGATCATCGGCCGCACCATGCTGCCGATCGTCAATGAGGGCGATGCGGTGTGCCACGTGGCGGAAATCGTCAAACGCCGCAATGATGAGCCAATGGCACAGCTGGACGACATGCTGGGCAGTGATCCCCTCTTCGACGAAGACGAGATCATCTAGCTGCCGAACCCGCCTCCGCCCGGCGTCTCGATCTCGACACTGTCACCGGCGTCCACGTCAATGCGGAACAGGCCCGGCAATTCCTCGACCTGCTCGCCCCGCCAGACGCGTTGCTGGCCGCGCAAGGCATCGCCACCGCCCATCAGGCCGAATGGATTCTCCTGACGGCGCGAGGAGAGCAGGGCGACCTCCATCGGTTCCAGGAATTGCAGCCGGCGCACGGAGCCGTCGCCGCCGCGCCAGCGTCCGGTCCCGCCGGACCCGTTGCGCACGCGGTGGTGGATGACCCGCACCGGATAGCGCCGTTCCAGCACTTCCGGATCGGTCATGCGCGAATTGGTCATGTGGGTGTGGATGGCGCTCTCGCCGGCAAACCCGTCGCCGTCAGCGTCGATACCGGCACCGGCCCCACCACAGATCGTCTCGTAATACTGGTGGTTGGCATTGCCGAAGGTCAGATTGTTCATCGTGCCCTGGCAGGCGGCGAGCCGGCCTGTGGCGCCAAACAGGGCGTCCACCACCAGCTGGCTGGTTTCCACATTGCCGGCCACCACCGCCGCCGGCGGCCGCGGATTGAGCAGACAGCCGTCCGGGATCACCAGCTCGATGGGTTTCAGGCAGCCTTCATTGAGCGGAATGGCATCGCCCACCAGACAGCGGAAGACATAGAGGACGGCCGCCCGCGCCACCGAGGACGGAGCGTTGAAATTGCTGTCGCGCTGGGGCGAGGTCCCGGTGAAGTCCACAATCGCGGACCGGTCCTCGTGGTTGACGGAAATGCTGACACAAATCTGCGCCCCATCATCCAGTCTCACCGTGTGGTGGCCATCGCTCAGCGCGCCGATGACCCGACGCACCGCGCGTTCCGCATTGTCCTGGACATGGCCCATATAGGCTTTCACGACGTCCAGCCCGTTATCGCTGACCAGGCGGTGCAGTTCCTGCGCGCCGCGGGCGCAGGCTGCGAGCTGGGCCTTCATGTCGGCAATATTCTGGTCCGGCTTGCGGGCCGGATGGGCGCTGGAGGCGAGCACGTCGCGAACCAAGCTCTCGTCAAACTCGCCCTGGCTCATCACCTTCACATTGCGGAACTGAACGCCTTCCTCGTCAATGGTGCGCGAGAAGGGCGGCATGGAGCCCGGCGCGATTCCGCCGACATCGGCATGGTGACCACGAGAGGCCACATAGAAGAGGCGTTCGCCACTGTCGGGATCATGGACCGGCGTGACCAGGGTGATGTCGGGCAGGTGTGTGCCGCCATCATAAGGCGCGTTGACGGCAACAGCGTCGCCCGGACCGAGATCCGGATGGGCGTCTGCTGCGGCCCGGACCGAGGCCGACATCGATCCCAGATGCACCGGCATGTGCGGCGCATTGGCGACCAGGCCGCCCTCTGCATCGAAGACGGCACAGGAGAAGTCGAGCCGCTCCTTGATGTTCACCGAATGGGCCGTGCGTTCGAGGGCAACGCCCATTTGCTCGGCCACGCTCATGAACCGCTTGTTGAAGAGCTCCAGACGGACCGGGTCGAGCGCGGTGCTTTGCGTGTTGTCCTGGCGCTGGCCGGACTGTTCCAGGCTCAGCGTGCCGTCGGCAAGTCGCACCGCATCCCAGCCGCGGTCGAGCACGATCGTGGTATTGGGGTCCATCACCAGGGCAGGGCCGGCGATGCGGCCCCCGGGGCCGAAGTCGCCCAGACGATAGACCGGGATCTCGCGCCAGGCGCCCTGGTCGAACATGCGGACCTGACCGTCCGGCTGGGGCGAGGTGTCCGCGACGGGCATGTCGATCGTCCAGTCGCTGGAGCCCGGCGGTTCCGCTTCCGCTTCCACGCTGACCGATTCAATCACCAGGCCACCGGCCGGGATGAAGCCGAACAGGCGTTTGTGGGCGTCGGCGAACTGCGCCTCCATGGTCGCGCGATCCGCTTCGGTCACCGGAATGGAGGTGTCCGAACCGGACACTTTCAATCGCCACTCACGGCTCACCCGGATCGTGTCCTGCGGCAGGCCCTGCGCGGACAGGGCCGCGCGCGCTTCCACGCCCAGGCTGGTGGTCAGGGCGCGGGCTTGCGCCTCGGCGGCGTCCAGACTGTCTTCCACGGCCCCCAGACGGGTTTCGCGGATTTCCGCCAGTCCGATACCCAGGGCTGACAGCAGGCCGCCATAGGGGTGGATGAGCACGGTGGACATGCCCAGCGCATCAGCCACGCGGCAGGCGTGCTGGGCCCCGGCGCCCCCGAAGGCGGCCAGGGCATAGCGTGACGGGTTCACGCCCTGGCCGATGGAGATCTGTTTGATCGCTTGCGCCATGCTCTCGACAGCGACGGCGAGGAAGCCCTCTGCCGCGTCTTCCGGGCCGGACAGGCCCATGGCTTCGGCCAGCTCGCCCAGGGCACGGCGCGAGGCCTCGACATCAAGCGGTTGGTCCGAGGTTTCACCGAAGACATGCGGGAACCAGTCCGGCTGGATCCGCCCCAGCACGATATTGGCGTCGGTGACGGCGGCCGGGCCACCCCGGCCATAGCCGGCCGGTCCCGGCATGGCGCCAGCGCTGTCCGGCCCGACGCGGGCGCGTTCGCCGTCAAAGGTGAGGATAGAGCCGCCGCCCGCAGCAACCGTGTGGACCGCCATCATCGGCGCGCGCAGCCGATGGCCGGCGACCAGGGTCTCCTGGACACGGTCATAGGCATCGCCATCAAAGCGCGAGACATCGGTGGAGGTGCCGCCCATGTCGAACCCGATCACCCGGTCATGCCCGGCGCGTTTGGCGGTCTTGGCCATGCCGACCACGCCGCCGGCCGGGCCCGACAGGACCGCATCGCGGGCATGGAAGCTGTTGGCCGGCGCGAGACCGCCGGAGGATTGCATGAAGAAGAGCGGTGTGCCCTCCAGGCCGCGATCCACGCGATTGACGTATTCGCGCAGCACCGGGGTGAGATAGGCGTCCAGCACGCTGGTCGAGGCGCGAGGCCCGATCTTCACCAGCGGCGAGGCGATGGAGGAGCGGATGATGGTGGAGAAGCCGCACGCGCGGGCCAGCTCTTCCAGCCGCACCTCGTGCACCTCATTGGCATAGGCATGCATCAGCGCGATCGCGACCGTGTCGAAACCGTCGGCGCGCGCCTGTTTCAGGCTCTGCCGCGCGGCGTCGGCATCGAGGTCCGCCAGGACGTGGCCCTCGGCATCGAGGCGTTCATCAACCTCCACCACACGGTCATAGAGCGGGTCGGGCCGGGTCAGGTCGAGGGCGAAAATGTCCGGCCGGGTCTGGTCGCCGATGACCAGAAGGTCCGCAAAGCCGCGGGTGACGAGAAAGAGTGTCCGGCTGCCCTTCCGCTCCAGCAGGGCGTTGGTGGCCACTGTCGTGCCCATTTTGACGGCCCGCACCGGTGCGCCGCCGGACAGCCGTCGGACGCCTTCGCTGGCGGCATCGGGATAGTCCGGGCTTTCCGACAGGAGTTTGAGTGCCTGCAAGCGTCCATCCGGTGCCCGTCCGATGACGTCCGTAAAGGTGCCGCCACGGTCGATCCAGAATTCCCATTCGCCCTGCACGTGCTCATTCATGCTCTTTGCCCATGGCTGTGATGGGGACGGAGGGTAGTCATGGCGCGATGCGGTTCAACAGGCTTAAGCTGACACGCAAGGCAGTTTATGCTGCTTCGCCTCTCGCGCCGGACGGGCGTGATGCCTAAATGACGCCCCGGAGGGCGGAGACATGGGTTTCTGGCAAAGGTTCGCAGATCGGCTGAAAGGCCGTGACTGCTTCCTCGAGTGCGAGGGCTGCGATGATCGCGCGGCCCAGCACAATGTCGAGGATGCGGATTTTGCCATGGCGCTGATCGGGCTGGGCGCGAAAATGGCCAAGGCCGACGGGATCGTGTCGCGCTCCGAAGTGCGGGCCTTCTATGAAGTGTTCAAGCCGCCGCCGGAAGGGCGTGAGCCGTTGGACCGGGCTTTCCAGCTCGCCACCCAGACCACGTTGGGCTTTGACGGCTATGCCCGCCGTCTGGCGCGCCGCTTCCGCTGCTATCCGGCGATTCTGGAAGATGTGCTGGACGGGCTCTTCCACGTCGCCAAGGCCGATGGTTCCGTGACGCCGGACGAGATGACCTATCTGGAACAGGTGGCGGATATATTCGGCTTCAGCGAAAGCGAGTTTCGCCGCATCCGCTCCGCCCATGTCGAGCCCGATGCCGATGATCCCTATGTCATCCTGGGTATCGAGGCCGATATTTCCGACACAGACCTGCGCCGGGCCTATCGCCGCATCGCCTCCCAGAATCACCCTGACCGGCTGATTGCCCGGGGTGCGCCGCTGGAAATCCAGAAGCTTGCAGACGAGAAAATGGCCGCCATCAACACGGCTTACGGCGCCATCCTGCAGGAGCGGGGCCTGGCTACGCGAGTCGCCAGCTAGCGATCCGGCAGGCAGGGGGAGACGCGAGGCCTGTCATTCCCCCTCAAAATCCGGTCGGTGAATTCTTAATTCCCTAAGCGGAAAATGGCGCGGCAGGAGGCATTTAGCGGTCCGTCTGCAGGGCAGGCCCCCTTGTCGCACCCGC
>NZLV01000092.1 GCA_002694345.1 Maricaulis sp. | reverse complement strand
GCGCAAGCCGGTCTCCATCCGGGACAGAACCGTCTCGACGGCCTGCAGCCGGCGCGCCTCAAACGAGCTCGCCTCCCCTTCGGCGTCCAGGCGCGCGCGCGCCGCATCCACCTCGGTTCGCAATTCAACCGGGTTTTGCTGCCAGGCCCACTCAGCCGCATCTGCGATGCCGCCGCTTTCCAGCGCCTCCTGCGCCAACTCCTCATCGCCCAGACGCAAGGCCTCGCGCGCCAGGGTCTCGAAAACCTGATCGCCGGGCCGTAGTCCTGCATCCGTTACGTCCGTTGCCCGGTCCAGCGCCCTTTCCAGGGCGCGGACGGCATCGCGGCGCGCGCTTTCGGCCGCCGTTTGACGGCGGGACAGATCGCCGTTCATGGCATTGTTCAGACGCGCCCGGCCAGCTTCGTCTATGAAGGCATACTGTCCGTCATCCCAATCACCCAGGAAGCGCTGACGGAAGGTATCACGCGCCGCCAGGTCATTGGGCAAGCGGTCATAGGCCCCAGCAACTCGCGCCTCCTCGGCCGAGCTCTCCACGCGCGACAGAATGCGCTCGATGTCCTGCAGGGAGTAGGCCGCTGCACGATCCGGGTCCGCGTCGTACACTTCACCCCGGAACTCAAAGCCTTCGCGCGGACCATAGGCCACCAACTGGCTTGCCAGCGTGTCAACCTCACCGGTCAGCGCAGCGTCGGCCACATCATCAAGGCCGGCCGTGCGGGCGAGCCGCACGATGGCATCGGCGCGGGTTTGCGCCCACCGATCCGCCGTTGCGGCCGCAGCATCGGATTGCGCGGCGATCTCATCGCGAAACGCCTGACGCTGATAGCCCAGGCGCTGACGGGCAAACATGGGCTCAAAGGCCGCCCGCATGGCCGGGTCCTGCATGGCCTGGCTTTGCAACAGCTCATTGCGCAGACCGTCAAAGGCGGCGGTCATCGCCTCAGGATCGCCGCGCGTTTGCTCGCCGATCTCGGCCACACGGCCGGAAACTTCAACTTCCAGATTTTGCAGATAGACCGCCGAGCCGGCTGCGTTATAAGCGCGCTCAAACGCGCCATTGCCTTCCTGGCGACGGAACTCCGGGTCCAGGCCTGCGGCCGCGCCGGCATCACGCCCCTCGCGTGTCGCCGCCTCATCGGCCGCCCGGCCCAACCGTTCGGACATGCGCGAAAAGGCCGAGGCCACTTGGGCCGCCCCGTCTCCCGATCCCGGCGTGCCGCCAAAGATCAGCGGCCCTTGGGTCTGGATATTGCGCGGATTGAAGTCGGGAATGGAAACGCCCCGAGGGTTTCGGTTCGGCATGTCAGCCGCCCCCTTGCGTCAGGAGTTGCGTAATTTTTTCGCCAGCCGCCTCGGCGGCATTGATCGTGGAGGAGACCACTGTGCCGCCGAAGCTCTCGGCCGCATTTGCCGCCAGACGGCGGGCATATCCGCGGCGGGCATAGGCGCGACTGAAGCCCCGGCGAACCGTGTCTGCGCGCGTCTCCTCGGATGCGTTTGCCAGCTCCCGATCCAGTTGCTGCACCGAGGCAGAACCCAAATCCACGCCCGAGGCGGCGGCCGCAACGCGAAGGCGGCCGGATGCCCTCAGGAATTGACGGGTTTGCTCATTGGCGGCGCGCAACGCGTCGGCTTCTTCTGCCGCCGCCGCGACGATCTGGTCGCCGGCCGAGCGCTGCATGTCGCGCGCTCGCCCGCCCGCTGCGGCGATCTGGAAAAGGGCGCTGGCCACGCTGGCCCCCTGCTGGGCCGTGGAAAGTGTTTGAGAGCTGGGCGACGCGGTTGGCATGGGCTCATCCCCCGCCGAACCCGCTTGTGGCGAACCGCTCATTTCGGAATAATAGCGCTCAAGAAACTCGGTCATACGGTTCGCCCCTCCATGGTGAAAGCGCGCACCGTGGCCGGCGAGCGGATTGTCTGTGTGATCACAACCGAATTTTCGCGCGCATACCCCATCAGGCCGTCAATCTCGACAGGGCCTGTATAGAGGATGTCGCCCAGGGGCTTGAAGGCATCGGCCGTGGAGCGCAGCAGGATTTCGCGCGGCTCTTCACCGTTGGCCCCCACGGCAATGGAGCCCGTGTCTTCCAGCAGAAGATGCACCGAATGCACCCGCGATTTGCTGCCCCGCGTCGTGCCGCCAACATCCATGACCAGATCCATGGTTTCGGCTCGCCAGGCGACATTCAGACCCACTTCGATTTCACTGGCGGCAACCGGCAGGGCCACCGCGCCTGACGCAACAGCAGCGGAACCGTAGGGGCGACCATCCAGCCAGAGCTCGACGGTCTCGCCTTCCAAATGGTCGAGGCCGGAAACCTCGCTGACCGGATCATCCTCGCTGACCGCAACATGCGCATCATACAACGCCGCCGGGTCATAGATCTCCAGCCGAAGCCCGGTCTGCCCGTCAACCGTTCGCTCGACAATGGCATAAAGGGTGCGACCGCCTTCAGCGATGAAGTCCACGAACTCCCCGCCCTGCGTCCCCCAGGGAACCCAGGCGGCAAAATCCTCGGCCGTCGCCAGCGTGTAAACAGCGGCCGACCCATCGGCATTGGCCAGAAACACCCGGTCAGCGCCTTCGGAACTGTCCCGGCGAATGGTCGCCCATCCGGTCGGTGATGCGATCAGATGAGCCGACAGGCGCGAGGCATTGAGTGCGCGGTAGCGCTGGCTGGCCTCCTCAAACACGAACGCCCGGACGGATTTGCCATCGGCCGGCACATAGAAGTTATTGTCATCAGCCTGCGCGACATCGAGGCCTGGCCATATTCCACGCTCAGGCCCCAGTGCAAAGTTGGGAATTTGCCCCTTCGCGATTACGCGGTCGCTTATCCAGAACTCGCCATCGTCGGTAAATATCTGAAAATGATTTCCAGGATTGACCTGACGAATGGCCTTCATTTGGTCGTTGTCAATCGGCAGGAGAAGGCCGCCGTCTGACCCCTCCAGTTCCAAGTCCAAGTCAAAGAAGTCCGACAGGACAGAAAAGGCGAGCGTAGCCTTGCGTCCCTTGAAACCCGCTAGCGCGAGCCGCGACTGATAGAACGTTCCGCATGACGGCCAGCCGCGCGCGGCCGACATGATCGGCTCCCCGCCGGACCCACCATCCACCACCCTTGAAACATCAATGATCTCATCGCCATCGCCGGGGCCGAGGAATTGGTAGGACATCAACGCGATTGGCTGTTGGCCCAGGTCATTAATGAACTCGACCGTAAATGTATTGGTCGCGGTGCGAGAAACGCTCACATTGCCTGAACCGACATCCTCAATCCCCTCCAGGGCAGCTTCAATGTTTCCCGCAGTCGTGGAGTTGTCACCGTCATAGGTGATCGAAGCGGAAACCTTGCCGCCATATTTCAGATTGAAACGATCTGTCCCACTGGTCATTTTGAGCAGCAAGACTTCCTGCTTCTCATTGGTCCCGTTGGTGTATGTCGCGTCCGAAAAGCGGATCTGCGGCACGTTGTCAAAGCTCTGCGCCCGACTATCCCACTCGCTACCATCGCCTTGGCGAAAAACGCGCCAAGGCTCCACATCCTCATGGAACTGCAAAAGCGTGTCGAGCGACTGCGCGCGTGTCACCTCGGCGACCTGGGCGGACGTGTAGGGCGAATAGACAGACCCGACATGCACGCCAGCGTCATAAACCTCAATTGCGCGATCCGTTAGGACCATTGCGTAGTCCGTTTCGGTGGAATAGGAAAATCCGAACCCTCGCGCCGCAGAAAGCTCCTCGCTTTCCTGCCACATCTGAACAGCGTCGACGGCGATTGTTCGACCGCTCAGCGCGTCGTCCGCCACGAGACGCCAGTAGCGAGCAGTCACATCTTCTCCTGGCGCAAGCGATGCGCGCCGGGTGAAGGTTTCCGAGCCCAGCAAATCGAACTTGTCTGCAAATTGGGTCCAGCTGGAATTGTCCGTTGAGTATTCCACCCACCACCCATCACTCGCGTCTGCGCCGGCCGAGGCAATGTCGACAATATCAACCAACCCCACCCGCGTTGCCGCCCCAAGGTCGATCTCCAAAAACGCAATGCTCATGGCAGTACCCCGCCCGGAATATTGATCCACCCGCCGCCGTCATAGGCCGGCGGGTCGCCGCCAGCATCCCCACCGCTGATTGTCGCCGAGCTCAGATCAATGGCCGAAAGCTGACGCCGCACATGCTGGACATGGCGAAATCCACCCCGAGCCGTGAAGCCACCGGAAACGAGGGGCAGGATATTGGTCGCATCCTTGAGGCCGGTTTCGTAAAAGTCGCGGTCATCCCGGCCGACCGTGCCAGGCCCGAGCTCACCGGCCGAGAAGTTTTGTCGTGTTTGCGTGAAGCGGGCCACTACCAGGCTCCATTGCGAGCCGCCAGAAGAGGGCCGCCATCCGGCATGGCTTGCTCTGGCGGCGAGGCAAGAGCCTCCTTCTGGATCGCAATGCCCAACAGCCCTTCCAGCGCGGCCACGTCCAGGCTGCCATAGGCCTCTATCGTCAGGGTGCGATAGCGAGAATGGTCCTCATTGAGCGCCAGGGCCAGACGCGCCGCAAAGGCCACAATGGCAAAGGCGCGCATGGACACGCCCCAATGGCCAGGGTGTGACGGCCGCCGCTGATACCAGACCCAGCAGGCCTCGAAATCGCCGTAGAGCCGGTCTTCGCCCAACTCGTACTCGCCGGTCGGATAGCTGGCGGTTGCGCTGTCATAGACCGCCTTGGGATAGTCCAGCCGATCCGCTGGCAGTTGGAACTGATAGCCCCACCGGACCTCAGGCGTTTCGCTCAGCGCGACCAGTTGCCGCGTGCCGGTGTTGAAGCGCCAGAAGGCCAGCGCCAGAACTTCATCTTGGAACGCATCGAACAGGGCTTTGACATTCAGACCCTTTGCGCTCTCAAAATCAGACAGGACCGAGACCGACGCCCGCACCAGCGCCGCATTGCAGAACTTCAACGTGTTGTCGATCTCGGCCATGTCTCAACCCTCCCGCTACAGCGCAGCGATCAGGGCGTTCACCTTCGCGGACAGATCCGCGAAGTTGTTGTTGATAGCCGCCGACTGGTCACCGGCCGAGGT
>NZLV01000032.1 GCA_002694345.1 Maricaulis sp. | reverse complement strand
TGGTCGTGTCGGAAATGGTGGCCAGCGATGCGCTGGCGCGCGGACGCATCGATATGGTGCGCAAGGCCGCGTTGGACGCGTCTCTGGCGCCGTGCGTGATCCAGCTGGCGGGACGCGAAGCGGCATGGATGGGCGAGGGGGCGCGGATCGCCGCCGATGCCGGTGCCGACATTGTCGACATCAATATGGGCTGCCCGGCCCGTCAGGTGACCAAGGGCCTGTCTGGCTCGGCCCTGATGCGCGATCTGGATCATGCGCTGACCTTGATCGAGGCCACGGTCGCGGCCGTGGAGATTCCCGTGACGCTGAAGATGCGGCTCGGCTGGGATCATGACAGTCTCAATGCGCCGGAGCTGGCGCGCCGGGCCCAGGAGGCCGGCGTACAGCTGGTCACGGTGCATGGGCGCACCCGCCAGCAATTCTATAAGGGCGAAGCCGACTGGGCCGCGGTCCGCCCGGTCAAGAACGCGGTATCCATTCCGGTGATCGTCAATGGCGATATCCAGACTGTTGAGCATGCACGGCAGGCGCTGGACCAGTCCGGCGCCGATGCGGTGATGGTCGGACGCGCCGCCCAAGGCCGGCCCTGGCTGGTGGGAGAGGTCGGGGCGGCCTTGATGGGCCAGCCCACGCAAACCGCCTGGGCTGACAAGATCGAGGCGCTGGGCCGCCAGTTCGATCATTCCCTCGACCATTATGGCGAGCATCTGGGCATCCGTATGATGCGCAAGCATTTCGCCTCCTTTATGGACGAAGAGGTGCGGGACGCCGATCCGGCCTGGTGTCAGGCGATCAAGGCTGTGCTGTGCCGGGCCAATGAGCCCGCGGCCATCCATGAGGCGCTGGGCCGGCTGATCGCGCCGGAAGGCCGGGCGGTCGCATGAGCCAGGCCCCGGTGTCGGATCCGGCGGACCTCGCCGCTGAAATGGCCGCCATTCCGCTGCTGCAGTTTGCGCAGGATGGCGCCTTCATCTGGGCCAATACGCAGGCGGAGGAATGGCTGGGCCTGTCCAAGCGCGTCATGCGCAAGGGGCCGTTCGGGACGCATTCGCCGCTGTGTTCCCACCTCGCGGAAATCGTTGAACAGGCCTGTGGCGCCCGCCGGACCGTGGTGGGTCTCGGACTGGCACTGGGCCATGGCGGGCCGTTCGATCTGCATGCGCGCTGGTCCGATGAATCCGGCACGGTGACACTTTCCGTCCTGCCGCACCGGGAAACCGGCGCCCGCGCTTCAGAAGCACCGGCGCTGGGCTTCGGCCGGATGCTGGCCCATGAGCTCAAGAACCCGCTCGCCAGCGTGCGTGGCGCGGCCCAGCTGATCAAGCGGGAGACGGATCTGGATGCCACGGCCGAGCTGGCCCATGTCATCATCCAGGATGTCGACCGCATCACCCGACTGGCTGACCATTGGAGCCGGGTCGGTGATATCCGGTTGGGCGAGCAGAGCGAGATCAATCTCAACCGGCTGGCCGTGGCGGCGATGGAATCCCTGACGCGGGCTGACGGCGATGCCGGCAGTATTTTGCGAGAAGGTTTCGACCCCTCCCTGCCGAATGTCTTGGGCGACCGGGATCTTCTGCTTCAGGTCGTGCTGAACCTCTTGCGCAATGCCCTTGATGCCGTGCGCGGGCAGGCGGATGCGCGTATCCGTGTGGAAACCCGCTTCGACACCGGACCGAAAAGCCGGACCGGCGCCAATTCGACGCCGCTTGTTCTCAGCGTCCGGGATAATGGTCCCGGCATTCCCGACACGCTGGGATCGGGTATCTTCACACCCTTCGTCACCACCAAGCCGGCAGGCGAAGGCCTGGGCCTGGCCTTCGCGGCGCGGGTCGCTGCCCTTCATGACGGGCAGCTCGATTATGAAAGCCAGCCGGGCCAGACCGTATTCCACTTGCGTCTGCCCATTGCCAGAGAGGTATTGCCGTGAGCGCTCGCATCCTGCTCCTCGAGGACGATGAAAGCCTGAAGCTCATCCTGTCACGGGCTCTGGGTTCGGCGGGTGTCCAGGGCCGCGCCCCCGCTTCACCTGATACGGCGCTGGGCTGGATACGGAATGGGGAAGGGGATCTTCTCCTGGCCGACGTCCTGCTGGACGGCACGAATTTCCTGGAAAATCTGGGCCTGGTCTCGCGCTTGCGGCCGCAAATGCCGGTCATCGTGATGAGCGCACAGGCCACGGCATCCACGGCGATCAATGCAGCCAAGGGCGGGGTGTTCGAATACCTGCCCAAACCCTTCGACCTGGATGACATGGTGGCTGCCGTGGAAGCCGCGCTGGGCGATATCAAGACCTCGCAACGCACCCGGACCACCGAGGAGCCGACCGGATTCATCGGCCAGTCGGTCGCCATGCAATCGGCCTTCAAGGCGATTGCGCGGGCTGCGACCAGCCAGGCCCATGTGATGATCACGGGCGAGCCCGGCGTCGGCAAGCGACAGGCCGCCGAGGCCCTGCTGCGCGCCCGGGGCATCGCCTCGGATGATGCGGTCGTCGTGACGCCCTCCAACACGGCGTCGGAAATCTTCGGCTCGACCCAGGCGGCCAAGCAAGTGGTCTGGTTGCGTCTGGAAGAGTGGAGTGCAGACCAGCAACGGGCCGCGCGTGATGCGCTTGATGCCGGGGCCGGACGGGTGATCGCCACGGCGTCCCAGGCCCCGTCGAGCCCGCTGGATACCCGCCTGGCCGCCCGGCTCAGTGAATGCATCATCACGGTACCGCCGCTGCGGGAGCGTCGCACCGATATCCCGGCGCTTTGCGAGGCCTTCCTGGCTCAATTCGCCCGCCGCGACCAGCAGGCCGTCGTGCGCCTGTCCAAGGAAGCGGTGGACTATCTTACCAATTCGCCCTGGACCGGGAATGTCGTGGAATTGCGCTCCGTGCTCTCCCGCCTCTCCCTGGCGACCCGCGGTCGGGTCGCCTCGCTCGCTGATGTCGTCGATGCGTTCAAGACCGACAGCGGCGATGCGGCCGAGGAAATCTCCGTCCACGCCAACGCTCTGGCGGCTCTGGCCCTCTCCAACCCTGACGCGCGGCAGGTCGCTGTGGACTCCGTCGAGCGGGCCCTGTTCTCCCAGGCGCTCGACCGGTGCAATGGCAACCGGTCCAAAGCCGCTGAGCTGCTGGGTCTCAACCGCAACACGCTGGCGCGCCGCCTCGCCGAACTGGACGAGGACGGCGAGGAATAGGCAGGATCGGGACGCCCTGTGTCCCCTGCGTAACGGGTGTTGATTTTGTGCAACGTGGGCGTAAAGATGCGTGCCTGACTCACGCACGAGAGCGTCTTTGCCTCAGTCTTCGACCAGAACCCTGATCCGGAACATCTCGCCCCAATCGGCGGCCCTGTTCGGTATTGGCTTCTTCGTCTCCCTCAGCCTTCTGGCCGCTTCGGCCTTCATCCTGCTCAATGAGGGCGGGCTGACCGGTTCGCGCAGCCGTTATGCCGTGGGGATCCTGGTCGGAAATGCGGTTCTGATCACTGGTCTGGCCGGCGTCGTGACCCTGCGTTTCGTCCGTCGCTTCCGGGCCCGCCGTTTCGGTGAACCCGCCCCGCGTCTGCACCTTCGCTTCGTGGCCCTGTTCTCGATCGCGGCCGCCACACCAGCCATCCTGTCGGCCCTGTTCCTGGGTGCCGTCATCAGCCGGGGTGTGGACTATTGGTTCGGCAATCGGGTTTCCACCATGGTGGACCAGATGGAGACCGTGGCTCTGGGTTTCTACAACCGGGAGGCCGAATTCGCGTCGGACCAGTTGCGGGCCATGGCCTATGACCTCAGCCAGCCGGAGGCGGTCGACGCCTTCACCTCGAGCCGGATCCAGTATGTGCGGTACCTGTCCAACCAGGCGGCGCAGCGCGGTTTCGTGGCGGCCTATCTGGTGGATGGCCGCGGTACGCTGCTGGCCCGCACCCAGTTCCGTCAGAATGAGGAATATGTCGCCCCGTCACCGCGGCTTTATGAGCTGGCGGGTGAGGGTGATGTCGCGGTGACGACACCTGATACATCCGCGGATGCCGCCGATGTGATGCGATTGCTGTACCGGATCGATGCCTATCCCGATGCCTATCTGTTCATTTCCCACCCCATGGACATCGCGCTTTTCCGGCAGATGGGGGCGGCTAGGCGGGAGCTGCGGGACGCTTCGCAACAGGAAAGCCGCATCCGCCAGACCTTCTATTTTCTCTATTTCGAGGTCGGCATTCTCTTGCTGATCGGCTCGATCTGGCTGGCGCTGACAGCGGCCACCCGCGTCGCGACGCCGGTCTCACGCCTTGTGGCTGCGGCCGAGCGCGTTCGCCGCGGCGACCTGGATGCCCGGGTCCAGATGGGCCGGGATGATGACGAGATTTCGGCCTTGGCCCGCGCGTTCAACCGGATGACCCGTCAATTGCGCTCGCAGCGACGCGAACTCATTGAGTCGCATGCGGAATCCGAAAAGCGCCGCGCCTTCATGGAAGCCATTCTGGCCGGGGTCCGGGCGGGCGTTATCGGTCTGGATGGCGAGGATCACATCACCCTGATCAACCGGTCCGCGATCTCTCTGCTGAGCCCGGGAACGGATGATCTGATTGGTGTCGATATCGGCGAGGTCACGCCGGCCCTGGTCGAGATTGTGCAACAGGCCCGCCGGCGCCCCGGCTCGGTCGCCGAGGGTCAGGTGGATCTCCACACTGATGATGAACAGGTTCGCCACCTGACCGTCCGCGCATCCATGGATGAGGAAGCCGGTCTCGTCATCACTTTCGATGATGTCACCCGTCTGGTCACCGCCCAGCGCAATGCAGCCTGGCGTGAAGTGGCGCGGCGCATTGCCCATGAAATCAAGAATCCGCTCACGCCGATCCAGCTGTCGGCGGAACGGATCCGGCGCAAATACCGGGATGATATCCAGGCGGATGTGGAAACATTCGACCGGTGCGTCGAGACCATTGTCCGGCAGGTCAGTGATATCGGTCGCATGGTAGACGAGTTCTCCTCCTTTGCGCGTATGCCGCAGCCGAAGGTGGAGCGGGTCAAAATGACCGA
>NZLV01000091.1 GCA_002694345.1 Maricaulis sp. | reverse complement strand
CCCGTCAGGACTGGATGTATAGGGTCATGGGTCTGCTACCTTTGCCGTTGAGCCGGTGGATGCGGGGTAGCCCGCTGCGGCGGAGGGAGCAAGGTGCCAGGGGCGGCGCCCGGGCAGGTTGCGTCCTCAGTGTGGCTCCCGGGGCACAGGCTTAACGGTAGCGCCACACCTTGGCCTGGCGAACTTCACGGTCCTCCAGGTCACGCGTGACCGGAACCGTGTATTCGGCAAGACGCTCCAGCTTGTCCTGGGGCAGGAAGGAGCGGCCCGGATCCCCGATCAGCACCGTTGCGCCCCGTGCATTGAGTTGTTCCAGCCAGCCGCCGATCAGGCGCGCAGGCTCGGCCTCATAGAAGACATCCCCGGCGAGCACGACATCCCAACCATCATCCGTGCCGACTAGGTCATCCAGCCGGGTTTCCAGGCTCACCGCATTGGCGTCGGCATTGGCCTGGATCGCGGCGATGGCAAAGGCATCCAGTTCGCAGGCCTCCACCGAGGCGGCGCCGGCTTTCATCGCCGCAATGCCGGAGACCGCGCCACCGGCCGCGAAATCCAGCACGCGCTTGCCCGCGACAAGATCCGGCTGGTCCAGGCAATAGCGGGCCAGGGCCTGTCCGCCGGCCCAGGCGAAGGCCCAGAAGGGCGGCGGAAGCCCCATCTCGCCCAGGGCCTCCTCCGTCCGCTGCCAGATCTCGACCGTTTCCACGGCCAGGTGCAGCTGGACCTCCGGCACCAGGGGCGGGGGCATCAGGGCGGTATGCTGGCGGACGAAATCGCAGGGATCATCCAGCCCGGGGCGAAGCGGCATGTCGGCATCCTGTGGGCAGCTTCCTGCCCGATAGGCGGGCTTGGCGGCAGCGGCAAGCCCGGTGTGCGGGTCAGCGTGTGATTTCGACCATCCGGCCATCCACACCCTGGCGGACGAAGCGGGCATTCTGCAGTTGCGGCAGCGCGCGGATGCCGGGCTCGATCCGTTCCAGGTCTCCGACGATGACCAGTGTCAGGCGATCCCGGGTGAGATACTCGCTGACCAGGGTCTGGACCGCCCGGTTGTCCACGCTGCGGATCGCGCTGGCATAGGTGTCCAGATAATCGATCGGCAGATCATTGGCATTGCGGAAGGCGATCTGGCTGACGAGGCTGAACCGGGCGCCGGTCGACATGATGAAACGACTGATCATCCAGTCTGCCACACCGCCGATCTGGAGCGGTGCGAAGCCGGAATAGTCGATGATGGTCAGCACGTCCTGCAGGGCCATCACCGTCTCGTCGGTGTCGATGTCGTCGGTATAGTTCCAGGACGCTCCGCCACGGGCCCAGTTGACGAAAGTCTGGGGGGCGTAGGAATAGCCGGTGTCGAGCATGCGCCCGACAATCATGCCGCCCAGGGCGACGTCCATGACTTCCAGGGCCGGGGCGGACTTGTCGCTGATCGGCGGTACCGGATAGGTCAGATAAAGCGTGGACTGCGGCGCGCCGGGACGGTCGATCAGGTGGACGACATGACCAACCTGCGGAGCCGCGTCGATCCCCTCATCTGCCGGGCCTCGCGCCCAATCGCCGAACGCCTCGCGCGCGGCAGATTCCATCGCCTCGGCGTCAAACTGCCCGGTGATGTAGATATGCGTGCGCCCGGCTCCAAAATGCTCTCGGTGGAACTCCCTGACATCGCCCAGATCATAGCCGTCCAGCTGTCGTTGGGTCGGGATGGTGGTGTGGAAGGGGTGGCCTTCGGGATGCTGGTAGAGATTCACCGCCGCCATGGCCTGCATGGCAGGTTGTTGCCGCCAGCTCTCGGCCAGCTGGCTGATCGTGTTGCGAGCGGCCTCGAACCGGTCCGGCGGAAAATCGGGATAGCGGACAGTCTCTGCCAGCAGCGCCAATGCCGCCGGCCCGTCCTCGGACAGGGAAAAGGTGATGAAGCTGGCCGTGTCGGTCTGGACATTGGCAATCAGGGAGCCGCCCATCGCCCCGAAGGCCTCGGCGATTTCCTGATCGCTGCGGCCGGCTGCGCCTTGTGACATGGCTTCCACGGTCAGGTCGGACAGCCAGGTGCGCCGGCCTTCATCGATATTGCCGGCCCGGACCTCGATGCGGATGTCGACGGTCGGTGTCATGCCCCAGGGGATGAAGGTGATGGCCAGGCCATTGTCCAGCATCACCGTCCAGTTGTTGGGCGTTTGGAAGCCGGGCACGGGGCCGGACGGGGGAACATAGTCCGGCAGATGGGCGCCGGCTGCCTGCGGCGGCGCCTCCTGGGCGCTGGCGCCAGGCAGGGCGCAGGACAGGGCCGCCAGTGCGGGCAGGGCGAGACGGGAGATGACAGAGGTCAGGCGCATCATTCGTCTCCCCCGTGGCCGGAGCCGGGAATGGCGACGACCAGGCTGCGCTGCTCCGGGCGCAGATAGGTGCGGGCGGTCTCCCGGATCAGCTCTGGCGTGACTTGCTCAATGCCTTCCTCGATCCGGTTGATCCGGGTCGGGTCGTCGTCGAACAGGGCAAAACTGGCCAGCAACTCGACAATGCCGTCCCGCGTCGAAGGATCGTCGATGGACAGGTAGAACTCCACCAGGCGCTTGGACCGGGCGCGGTCGATTTCTTCCGGGCTGACCAGGTCCTCGCGCAGTCGGGCCACTTCGCCATCCAGGCGTTGCAGCACGTCCTCGGTGTCGAAACTCGTGGGATGAACGATATTGTACTCCCACAGCATCGGGCCGTTGTAATTATAGGCATTGCCCAGGGCATTGATGCCGCCGCTGACCCGGTTGCCATAGCCTTCATTCGCGGCCACGCGCTGCATGCGGGCGTCATCGCCGGAGATGAGGATCATGTCGAGCAGCATCATGGCATAGTATTCCGGCGAGCCCCGGGGCGGCATTTGATAGCCCACGGCCAGCCCGGGCTGGCTGGCATTGGGATAGGTGATGTCCCGGCGTCGCTCGGCGGTCTGCTCCGGCTCGCTGACATCGAGCCCCGGCAGGGGCGGTCCGGCCGGGGTCGGGCCGAACCAGTCGGCAATCTGCGTGCGAACCGTCTCCGCATCGAAATCCCCGGCCACGACCAGGACCGCATTGTTGGGCGTGTAGTACTGGCGGAAAAAGTCCTGGGCGTCCGCCGTTGTGGCGGCATCAAGATCGCTCAGACCGCCGTAGAAATTGTGCGAATTGTGCCAGTTCTCGAACGCCGTCATCGGCAGATCGATCAGGGGCCAGCCCCGATAGGGCTGGTTTTCGACATTCAGGAAGATCTCGTTCCGCACCGAATTGCGGTGCGTGGTGAGGTGTTGGCGCGTCAGCATGGGGCCTGACATGCGATCCGCTTCCGCCCACAGGATCGTGTCCAGGGCATTGGACGGAACGATGCTGATATAGCGCGTGAAATCGAAGCGCGTATAGGCCGAGGACGTGCCGCCGGTCTCCGCGATGATTGCGTCGAAAGGAATGTCGCCGCGCCGCTCGGCCCCGGCGAAATAGAGGTGCTCGAACAAGTGGGCATAGCCGGTCCGGCCGGGCGGCTCGCTGCGGAAACCGATGCCGAAATAGACGCCGACCGTCACTGTGGGCACGGTCGTGTCCGGCGACAGGACCACGCGCAGGCCATTGTCCAGCGTCAGGTATTCGATGGGGATGTCGAGACTGTCCGTATCGGCCCGGGCCGGCGAGGCTGTCCAGGCCAGCAACAGGACGGCAACCAGACCAGAAACCAGCTGGCTCACACCGCTTCGGGCGGATGTGGAACGCTTACGGCAACGCGACATGCAAAAGGACCCCGGTTCTCCCCAGACACGTCACGCTTGCATCCGGGGTGCGCGGGGGCAAGTCCTCAGACCAGAGCGCCGACCAGAAAGGTGAGAACAAGCAGGAGGCCGCTGGTCCGGTTCGCCTTGAACAGGGCCAGGCATTGCGGGCCGTCCGTGATGTCCAGCTTGCGGACCTGGTTGAACAGGTGCGCCGTGTAGAGCGTGAAGGGAATGACCACGAAGGGGGAGGCCAGGCTGAGCCAGATCGCCAGGGCCACCAGGATCGCATTGGCGCCGTAAAAACCGCCGACCCAGTATTGCGAATTTTCGCCGAACAGGCGGGCCGTCGACTTTACACCGACCAGGGCATCATCCTCGGCATCCTGATGGGCATAGATCGTG
>NZLV01000090.1 GCA_002694345.1 Maricaulis sp. | reverse complement strand
ACAGCGTCCAGGCGTTCCGTGTCCCGGATATCCCCGAGAATGGCCCGCCAGGCGATGCGGGAGGTGCGGCGCGAGAACTCCAGGTCGATCTCGTAGAGATTGGCTTCCGATGCATCAAAGAAGATCAGCTTGGCCGGGTTCAGCGTCGCGGCGAGGCGCGCCAACTGCGAGCCGATCGTGCCCCCGGCCCCGGTGATCAGGATCCGCTTGCCCTCGATGAGCGGCCGGGCCGGCTCCAGATTGGGCGGACGCGGCGGGCGATTGAGCAGGTCGGCGGCTTCCACCGGCGAAAAGGCTCCGGGGCCTTCCGCCGGGCGGGCCCGAGACAGTTTGGCGCCGGTGCGTGCAGCAATGCGGACCAGCTGGTTGACCACGGCGACATCGGCGGAATCCCCGGCCAGGACCAGGCGGGGCGCATCGCGTTCGGCCTGGGTCAACCGGGTCAGGGCGGCTTCCAGGGCGCTGAGACCCCCCAGGACCGGAATGCCGCGAATGGCATGGCCGGTGAGCGCGGAATTGGGTTCGATCAGGCCCTTGGCCCGGAACGGGGCGGATCCGCTGCGCCGGTCGAGATGGCGAAGCGCCTCGTCCAGTTCGGCTTCGGATCCGACCAGGATGGCGGCGGGCTTGGAGCGGTCCTCCACCTGCAGAAGGGCGCGCAGACCTTGCGTGCGCAAACCGCCGAACACGAAACGGGGGGCCAGAAGCAGGCCGATCAGGATCGGAATGTCGATCAGGATGGCGGTGCGCGGGAAACCCTCCAGACGATTGATCAGGAAGAGAATGGGCAGGAAGACCAGATTGGCGATCACAACGGCGCGCACGATGCGGGCGGCATCATTCAGCGCTGCATAGCGCCAGAGGCCGCGATGCAGGCCTTCCACCGCGAAGACGAGGGCGCAGGACAAGGCGAAGACCGCCACCGATTGCAGGACGATCTGGTCGGGCGGATCGATCGGCTCGAACCGGTAGCGCAAGAGGACGGCGGCCCACATGGAGAAGGCGCCCGCGCACAGGTCGAACAGCGCTACGGCAACCATGGACAACTGGTTGCGGTGCGCAGACGTGGAACCGGTCTCCGGCGTCGGCCGCGTCATTCCGTTTCTCCCCCCGCGCCGCCGATGCGGCCTAGGCGCTGAAAAGCCCAGCGAACCCGGTTCGGGGGGCGATCCCCGGCCCCGAAGGGTTCTGCTTCTCCCTGTATTACTATTTGTGTGGCCCGTTGTGGAGGTGCACCGGCGGCGAGATAGACGGAACGTTCCAGCCGGATGGGGCCACCATCGGTCCGGAAGCGCCAGCCATCCCCGTTCGGCTGCACCAGAAGCGCACTCATGGAGTCGCGCGACAGGGAGGCGCGGACATCGGGATGAAGGTGGAAGCGGATGGCGAAGGGCCAGCGCACATCCACATCCTCCGGCGGGCCGTCGGAGACCGGCCGGAAAAGTGCGTCCTCGCCCCGCAGATCGCCGCCATCCGTGGCCAGGAAGACGCGGCGGCGATGCGACAGGCCATAGCGGCTGCGATAGCCCTCATGAATGCCTTCCAGCCAGACACCCATTTCTTCTTCATTGCGGCGAGCGGTCACGGAGCCGGGCGGAAAGACCAGGCGCGGGCCGAGCAAGTCGCGTTTCCAGCCCTGGCTGAACAGCAGGGCGGAGGAGGTTTCGTCGAGGGTTAGCGTGGAATGGGCTGCCGAGGCTCGGACGGCTTCGCGCCAGGAGGCGGGCTGGTCATCATGCCAGCCGCAATTGACCACAAGGCGGCCGCCGGACGTGCAGAGTTCGAACGCCAGTGCGCTGGCATGGGCGCTGGTTCCCAGTGCGCCCGGGGCCGGTTTGCCGACATCCAGCAGGATGGTCGCGCCACCCGCCTCGGCCCGGTGATAGCCGGAATGCGGGGCAAAGCCGAAGGGTTTGGCCTTGGTGTCGTCGCGGTCGAGCGCGTGGGCCAGGGCCGTGTGATCGCATTCCCCGCCGCCATGGAAACTGGCCAGGCCACCATCGGACATCCGGAAGAAGCGCGCCATGGGGGCGAGCCGGTCCATGGCGCGATTGATGTCGGCGGGAAGGGGAATGCCGGTCCGTTCGGCGGCATCGCGCAGGGTGACCAGGTCGATCAGGGTTTCTGCGCAGGCTCGCGGCGAGCGCGAGACATGGCCGCCATCGGGCAGGATCTGGCGCGCGACTTCGCGGGACAGGGCCTGGAGACCGGCCTTTTGGAGGGCAGACTGGCGCGGCAGGCAGATTCCGGTCAGGGCCAGGGCTGTGGCACAGCGCAGGCGGACCGCCCCGTCATGGGCGATCGGCAGGGAGCGCTGGATGTAGCGGGCCTGGCGCAGGAGCGTGCGGAAGCGCAGGCGGCGGGCCTTGCGGTCACTGTCATCCGTGTTGAACAGGGCCTCGCCGCAGCGCAGCCAGTTCAGGATGCGGGCGGAGAGGACGCCGTGGGACCAGGCAAACCCGTTCCAGCGTCCAAAGGCCTCGATCCAGCTGTCCACCAGGTCGCGGGCCAGGGCATGTCCGTTCTCGTCCGGCCGGGCGAGGCAATCGCGCAGCCAGCCAAATCCGTGCAGGCGGCGGGCAAAGGCGCGGGTCGGTGCGGGTTCTTGCCAGATGTCCGTGGCGGTCTCGACGACATGGACATCTCCGGCCAGGGCGAAACGGCCCACGGCAATCGCCTCACCCCGGTCCGGGTCGGCCGCGTAGAGATCATCCGGCAGGATATCCAGCGTATCGGGAAGGCTGCCGGGCGCCTGGAAAGCCATGGGCAGGCCGACCGCATTCAAAGTGGCGGAGGCTTCCCGGCGCAAACCCATCATGGCAGCGCCGGCATAGTCGGTCAGACGTACCGCGCGAGCCATGGCGGTCAACCGCGCAGGGCGAGGATATTGTCGCGATAGGCATCCGGTCCGCCGCGGAAGACCGCGGAGCCGGCGACCAGCGCATCTGCCCCGGCCGCGAGACAGGCCTTGGCGGTGTCGGGGTTCACGCCGCCATCCACCTCGATCATCGTGCTGAGCCCGCGGGCTTCAATCATCGAGCGGATCTGCTCGATCTTGCGCAGCTGGCTGTCGATGAAGCTCTGACCGCCAAAGCCCGGATTGACGCTCATCACCAGGACGAGATCTAGCTCGTCCAGAACATAGTCGATGATGCCCGGATCGGTGGACGGGTTCAGTGCGGCCCCGGCCCTCACGCC
This sequence comes from Maricaulis sp., assembly GCA_002694345.1. Classification (GTDB taxonomy): domain Bacteria; phylum Pseudomonadota; class Alphaproteobacteria; order Caulobacterales; family Maricaulaceae; genus Maricaulis. Next base: position 22,332 of record NZLV01000090.1, on the reverse strand, counting down.
CAGGGAGCGGATCTTCTGCACCGTTCGGTGGAAATGGGGACCGGCTTCGGGGTGCGCCGTGATGATGTCCGATCCGGCTTCCGCGAAGGCTTCCAGATAGGGATCGACGGGCTGGATCATGAGGTGCACATCGAACGTCTTGTCTGAGTGCGGGCGCAGCGCTTTCACCACGGCCGGGCCGATGGTGATATTGGGCACATAATGCCCGTCCATGACGTCGACATGGATCCAGTCGGCGCCAGCTTCGTCGATGGCGCGGACTTCCTCGCCAAGCCTGGCAAAGTCGGCCGAGAGGATGGACGGCGAAATAATCACGGATTGAGACATATCGATCCGATAACAGGGGGTCTGCACCCGCGCAAGCGGTGCTCACTTTTCGCGGTGAATTTACGCTGAAATGCGCTTTTCGAAGCGGGCGATGAAGAAACCGTCGAGTCCGCCCTGCTCCGCCCACAGGGCCGGGGTGAGGCGCAACCAGCCTTCTGGAGTGATCGCCTCGGACAGGCCGGGGACTTCATCCGGCTGGATCGGGCGGACCGTCAATTCCTTCTGGCGGGTCAGGAGCTCGGCGGCCAGGCCCTCGCCCTCTTCCGGCTGCAGCGAACAGGTGCACAGGACCAGCGTGCCGCCCGGACGCAGGAAGCGCACGGCCGCATTGGCCAGTTCCAGCTGCAGCTTCACCATTTTCACGACCTGGCCGGGCTTCTTGATTTGCGCGGCTTCTGGGTGGCGGCGCAGCGTGCCGGTCGCGGTACAGGGCGCATCCAGGAGGATGGCGTCGGCCGGACCCTTGGGTTTGTAGCGGCGGCCATCCTCGGCCACGACATTGGCGCGCATCTGGGTGCGGCCGAGATTGTCGCGCAATTGCTTGAGACGGCTGGCGGAACTGTCGATGGCGGTGACGCGGGCCCCAAGAGCCGACAGCTGCAGCGTCTTGCCGCCCGGCGCGGCGCACATGTCCAGGACATGGTCACGCTCTTTCACGCCGAGCAGGGTCGCCGGAATGGCGGCGGCGGCGTCCTGGATCCACCAGGCCCCGTCCCGATAGCCGGGCAATTGGGTGACATCGCCGATTTCCTGGCGGCGCAGGGAGCCGGTCGGCAGGATCTCGGCCTTGAGGGCCTCGGCCCATTTTTCGCGCTCGGCCGGGTCTTTCACGGTGATGTCGAGCGGCGGCGGGTCCATCAGGACCTTGGTCATGCGCGCCAGGGCGCCGGGACCGTAGGCCTTGCGCCAGGCGCGGGCCATCCAGTCGGGAAGATTGTCGCGCGGCGCCGTGCGGGCGGCGAGATCGCGGCCTTCCTTGTCGACTTTTCGCAGGACGGCATTGATCAGGCCCTTCAGGCCGAAGGCCGCCTTGTTTTCCTGCGCCAGCGCCACTGTGGTGGAGACCACGGCATGTGGGGCGCCGTCCATCCACAGCAATTGCGTAGCCCCGGTCACCAGCAGGGCGACAGCCGGTTCCGGCGTCTCTTCGAGCGGTTTGGCGAGGAGCTTGGACAGGACGGCGAGCGTCTGGCCATGGCGGCGGAAAGTGGTCGCCAGGATGGCGCGCGCGAAGGCGCGGTCCCGCGCTTCCATCTCGCGATAGCCGCGTGTGTGTTCCAGGGCCGATTCCAGCGTTTTTCGCTGGGACATGATGGCCATGTAGGCGTGGGCGGCCGAGCGCCGCGAGGCAAGTCCGTCATTCATCGGCGCGGAGCTAGCACGCGGGCCCGGTTCCGTCGATTCCTTCTGGCCGCAAACCGGCCATGCGGCCTAGCCCCAGGGACCTCTGGGCGCCCAGGGACCGGACCCGACCGGGGCGGCAGCACCGGCCATTTCGCGCAATTTGGCGATCCGGTTGGCGGTGTCCGGGTGGGTGGAGAAGAGATTGTCCATATTCCGCCCGTTGAGCGGATTGATGATGAACATGTGGGCGGTGGCCGGATTGCGCTCGGCCGCCGGATTGAGGGTCTGGCGGGCAGAGCGTTCGATTTTCTCCAGCGCGCGGGCCAGCGCCATCGGCTTGCCCATGATCTCGGCACCGATCCGGTCGGCCTCGTATTCGCGGGCCCGGCTGATCGCGCTCTGGACCAGCATGGCGGCCATCGGGGCGAAGATCGCCAGGGCGATGGAGCCGATCAGTCCGGCGCGGTTGTTGCCGCCAAAGAAGAGGGCGAAATTGGCCAGCATGCCGATCGCACCGGCCAGCGTGGCGGTGACTGTCATGGTCAGCGTGTCGCGGTTTTTCACATGGGCCAGTTCGTGCGCCATCACGCCCTGGACCTCTTCGCGGTCGAGGCGGGCCAGAAGGCCGGTCGTGGCACCCACGGCGGCATGCGACGGGTCGCGCCCGGTGGCAAAGGCATTGGGCTGGTCGGTCTCGATCACATAGACGCGGGGTGCGGGAAGATTGGCGCGTTGGGCCAGCATCTGCACGTCCAGCGCATACTGGCGCAGAGCCGGATGGCGTTCCGAGGGGGTGATTTCCCGCGCACCATGCATGCGCAGCACCATGTCGGCGGAATTCCACCAGGCGAACAAGTTCATGCCGGCTGCCACGACGAGGGCGAGCATCGCCCCGGCCGGCCCTCCCAGAAGATAGCCGATCCCCATGAAAAAGGCCGTCATGCCGGCCAGAAGCAGGAAGGTTCTCAAACCATTGGCAGTCATCTGTCGTCCAGTCTCCGTCATGCATGGCCTTGGCGGCCGTGTCGGACTAGATAGGTGGTATGACCGACAAGACTTCACAAGACGGGACGGACACGTCCTCAATTCCCTCTCCCCCTCCCCGCAAACCGCTCAGCGAAGCCGCAAAGCGGGCCCTGGCCGAGGCGGAGGCGCGCCGCGCGGCGGAAGTCGCCGAGGAGCGTCCGGTCGAGCTGGGTGGCCGCAAGGGCCCGGAACCCACACGCTTCGGCGATTGGGAAAAGAAGGGCATGATCAGCGATTTCTGATCATCGCTTTCGCCTCAGGCGCGCATCGACTTAGCGATCCGTGATGAAGGCGCTAGTGTGCCGCTATGGCACAGTTTCGCATCCTGTTGGCCGCTGTCACGACGGCCCTGATCCTGCCCGCCACCGCGCTGGGGCAGGCGATGTCGGATCGTGTCTGTACCGCGCAGGATATCGCGGAGGCTCGTGCGGGAACCTATACCGGACCGGCCTGCCGTTTCTCGGCGGATGAGGTCCAGGGGGCGGTTCGGGTGTCGGCTCAGGCTCCGGTGCGGGATCGTCTGGCGGGCGCCCCGCCGCGCCATGGGCAGATCGCGCCGCCTGCCCAACCCCGAGCGGTCCCGGTTCCGGCTCGGCAGACAGCGTCCGTGCGGGCCTCACAGCCGCCACAGTCCGTTTCAAGCGGCGAGCGTGTCGTGCTGCGCGATGATTTCTTCACGGGATCCTTGGCCGGTGGTGTGGAACAGCCGGGTTTCCGGCCGGTCTATGCCTATCGTGGCCAGATCCTGATCGATGCGGCGGGCCGGGTGCAGGCAGGCTTTGCCGGGACCCACAGCACTCTGACGCGGCAGGTTCGCTCGCTGGATCGCCCTGTCATCACCGCACCGGTGATCACGCCAGCGCCCGCCTATCCCTACAACTAGGCCGGAACGGACTGCATTTCCGCGACAATGTCCCGGGCGGCCTGTGCCGGATCGGCGGCGGCATTGACCGGGCGGCCCACCACGAGATGGCTGGCTCCTTCGCTGAGCGCCTTGGCAGGAGTCGCAACGCGCTTCTGGTCCCCGATATCGGCACCGGCCGGACGGATGCCCGGCGTGACGATGTGGAAGCCGTCGCCAAAGCGCTGGCGGATCTCGGCGGCCTCATGGGCGCTGGCGACAATGCCGTGGACGCCACATTCCAGGGCCTGTTCAACACGGCGCAGGACCAGGTCGCGGGCACCGTAGGCATAGCCCATCTCGGTCAGCATGGCGTCGTCATAGCTCGTCAGCACAGTGACGCCGAGGATTTGCAGGTCTGAACCCTCGCAGCCAGCCACGGCCGCGCGCATGACCGGCGGTTCGGCGTGCACGGTCAGCAGGTCCGCTCCGCCCTGGGTGATGGAGCGCGTGGCCTTTTCCACCGTGGCCGGGATGTCGTGGAGCTTGAAGTCCAGGAAGACCGACTTGCCGGCTGATTTCAGGCGGCGGCAGAGGTCCATGCCACCGAGCGGAAATAGTTGGAGCCCGATCTTGTAGTAGTCGACAGCGTCGCCGACCGTTTCGGTCAGCGTCCAGGCTTCGTCGGTCGACGGCAGATCAAGCGCGACGATGAGGCGGGGGTCTGATGTGTGTGACATGAACGGCCTTCTAGGCCGTATTGCCCGAGAAAAGCAAGCGCAGACCGAGCCCGCCAAAGGCTGTGGCTGCCAGTCCGTTGAGCGCCCGACGGGACGCGGCAGAACGCACCAGACGGTCACGAGCCGCCCCGGCCGCGAGCGCGACGATGGTGAGAATGACGGTTCCCATCATGAAGAAGATGAAGCCCAGGGTGAGCATTTGCAGCCAGACCGGCCCGATCTCCGGATTGGTGAATTGCGGCAGAAGGGCCAGGAAGAACAGCCCGATCTTGGGATTGAGGAGATTGGTCATCAGGCCCTGCCGGAAACCCTGCCAGGCATCGCGGGCGGCTTCCGCCTTCAGGGGCGCATCCAGTGCGCGCAGGGTCCGGATCGCCAGCCAGATCAGATAGGCACCCCCGGCATAGCGGATCACGGTGAGGGCGTGGTCCGAGGTGGCGACGAGGGCGGCGAGACCGGCAGCGGCGGCCAGGGTCCAGATCAGCCCGCCCGTGATGATGCCGCCAACGGCGCCCAGCCCGGCCTTGGGGCCACGCGCCGCAGCGGTGGCGAGCGTGAAGGCCATGTCCGGGCCCGGGCTGAGGGCAAGGGCCAGTCCGGCGGCGAAAAAGAGCGGAAAAAGGGACCAGTCCAGCATGGCGGACTCCGGTGAGCGGTGTGGGCAGTGAGGGCGGTCAGTCGGACGCGACCCCGGCGAAAATGTGAAACGGATAGTCTTCCACCAGGCGCTGGCAAAATTCCACGCCGCGGACAGAATTGCCCTGCCGGTCGAGCCGGGGCGACCACAGGCCCAGCCCGCCCACGCCCGGAATGACAATCATCAAACCGCCGGACACACCCGACTTTGCAGGCAGGCCAACCGTGAAGGCAAATTCGCCGGAATAGTCATACATGCCGCAGGTCAGCATCAGGGAGAGGGTGTGGCGCACGATCATCGGGTCGATCACCCGATGGCCGGTGACCGGGCAGACCCCGCCATTGGCCAGCATGGCTGCGACCACGGACAGGGCCTCGCAGTCCAGGCTAAGCGCGCAGGCGCGGAAATAGACATCGAGCGCCGCCCGCGTATCCGTGCCGGGCGGGAAGGCGTCATGCTCGTCCATCATTTTGACCAGGGCCCGATTGCGGTCGGCCGTTGCCAGTTCGGACTGGTAGACCGCCTCGTCGAGCGTGCATGCCGCGCCTCCTGCGGCCGACATGACGAAACGGCGGATCAGTTCGGCACGGTCCCGCGGCGGCTGGGCGGGGCGGATCAGGGAGGCGCACATGATGGCGCCGGCATTGATCATCGGATTGTGCGGCCGGTAGTCGGGATCCAGGGCCAGCTCATTGAAGCGGCGCCCGGAGGGTTCGCGGCCGACATGGGCATGCACGAGGTTTTCGCCATTGAGTGCCAGGGCGAGTGCATAGTTCAACGGCTTGACCACGGATTGCAGGCAAAAGGCGGTTTGGGCCTCGCCAAGGCTGAAGCGCTGGCCATCGATCGAGCACAGCGCCAAACCGAACCCGTCAGCTTCCTGATGCGCCAGTTCCGGGATGTAGTCGGCAATCTGGCCGCGGCGGTTTTCCTGCGCATAGGCGAAGAAGCCACCGAGCCGGTGCGCGAAATGGGAAAAGTCGGGGATGGCGAGATCGTCATCCAGTGCCCGTTCCAGCAGGTTGAGACTGTCAAAGGGCAGATCGCGGCCGAACTGGCCGGGCGCCAGGGGACCTTCGGCCTGCTCCAGCGCTGTCAGACAGGCCGACAGGCGCGGCAGCTGGCCCGTGAGGCCGCGGGCGGCGAGATGGGACAGCAGGGCTTGGGGTGTCTCAAGTCCCAGACTGTCAGCGGCACTGCACAGGCGATCTAGCCGGACATCAAGGCCGGCCTCGTCCTGCGGATCGTGCTCGAAGCGGGCGCGGCGGCCGCGATAACGGGAAAAACGGGACAGGCCTGAACGAAACATGGGCGGAGAATGGCACGCCCGCCGCATCTGTCCAGCGCTTCAGTCCGAAGGAAATCCTTGCACCAGCACGAATGTGGCGCTACGCGCAGGGAAAGTCGAAAAGGACATGCACATGCCTGCGAAAAAGCCCGTCAAAAAGGTCGTTCTTGCCTATTCCGGCGGCCTCGATACCTCGGTCATCCTGAAATGGCTGCAGGACCAGTATGACGCGGAAGTCGTCACCTTCACCGCTGATCTCGGTCAGGGCGAGGAACTGGAACCGGCGCGCAAGAAGGCCGAAGCCGCAGGCGTGAAGGATATTTTCATCGAGGATCTGCGCGAGGAGTTCGTGCGCGACTTCGTCTATCCGATGGTACGGGCCAATGCGGTCTATGAAGGCCTTTACCTGCTGGGCACGTCGATCGCGCGTCCGTTGATCTCCAAACGCCTTGTCGAGATCGCCCATGAAACCGGGGCGGACGCCGTGGCCCATGGCGCGACCGGCAAGGGCAATGACCAGGTCCGCTTCGAACTGGGTGTCTACGCTCTCGACCCGGATCTGCGCGTGATCGCCCCCTGGCGCGAATGGGATCTCAATTCGCGCACCAAGCTGATCGCCTATGCCGAGGAACACGGGATCCAGGTCGCCAAGGACAAGCGCGGTGAAGCGCCCTTCTCTGTCGACGCCAATCTCTGGCACACCTCTTCGGAGGGCAAGGTGCTGGAAGATCCGGCGGAGGAAGCCTCCGACATCGTGTTCCAGCGCACGGTGGACCCGGTCGATGCGCCGGACACGCCGGAATATGTCACGATCAGTTTCGAGCGCGGTGATGCGACCGCCATTGACGGCACGCCGATGTCGCCGGCCACCCTGCTGACCGCGCTCAACGAGCTTGGCCGCAAGCATGGGATCGGCCGCCTCGACCTGGTGGAGAACCGGTTTGTGGGCATGAAGTCGCGTGGCATCTATGAAACCCCGGGCGGCACCATCCTGATGGCGGCTCACCGTGGCATTGAACAGCTGACACTGGACCGTGGGGCGGCGCACCTCAAGGACGAGCTCATGCCGCGCTACGCCAAGCTGCTTTATGAAGGCTTCTGGTTCTCGCCGGAGCGGGAAATGCTGCAGGCGGCGATAGACCTCAGCCAGGAGCATGTCACCGGCGATGTGCGCCTGAAACTCTACAAGGGATCGGTCAATGTGGTTGGCCGCTCCTCGGCTCACACCCTCTATTCGGAAGCCCACGTCACCTTTGAAGAGGACGAGGTGTACGACCAGAAAGATGCCGAAGGCTTCATTCGACTCAATGCCTTGCGCCTGCAACTTCTGGCTCGCCGCAAGCGCCGCCTCGGCCGCAACGACTAGTCCGAAACCCCGGTCGGGCCCGATGAATGAAAAATTCATTGTGCCCGGTCCGTGCTTTACACGCCACGCTCCGGCAGCGACGCTCGACCGGTTGGGGTCCAGCTGGGGTTAACAGTGTGTAAAGAGGTAGGGGAATAGGCTCGTGCAACCAATGGTGATGCCGGTGGGCAGGTGAGAGCATGCGCTCGGTCCTTCTGACCAGTTTGATGGATATCGGCCTTGCGGCGGCAGCAGCCATCGCGATCTGGTATCTGTGGCGCAATGCCCGTGTCATCCGCACGGCCGGATCCGCCATCACCCTGCCCCTGATGACTGCCGGTCTGGGCATCTGGTGTCTCTATTACGCCTTCCAATTCCTGGTCATCATCGCCGGACCCTTCCTGTTCGGTCTCGCGCAGGCCGAAATGGTTGCCGACGCCGTGGAATCCAGCGTGCGCTGGATTGCCAATCTTGTGGCGACCGGATTTTTCTTGACCGGGCTGCTCATTCTTCTGCAAGGCATCAATCGCCTTCTCAACAAGGTGCAGGAAAGTGCCGATGCGCTGGAAAGCGAGATCAGCCATCGCGACAGTGAGGCAGAGGAACTGAAGAACGAGGCCGAGCACGAGCGGGATTTCCGCCTGGCCAAGTCTGAATTCCTGATGGGATTGAGCCACGAATTGCGCACTCCGCTCAACGGGGTGATCGGCCTGGCCAGTCTTCTGTCCAATACCGGCCTGGACAATGACCAGCGCAAGCTTCTGACCACGCTGGAGCAATCCGCCAAAGCCATGCTCAACCGCGTGAGCGATGTGTTCGACCTCTCCTTGCTGGAGACCAATCGGGTGGAATTGCGCTCTACCCTCTTCTATCCCGCTGATATCAGCAGGGCGGCGATGGGCCTGTTCGAGCCTCTGGCCCGGGAAAAAGGGCTGGAACTGACTTGCGACTGTGACGATCTGGGGGACCGGGCCGTGATCGGTGACCCGGTCCGGGTGCGTCAGATCCTGACCCATATCCTGTCTAATGCGATCAAGTTCACGCCCTCCGGAGAGATCCGCCTGCGCGTGGAAAGCGAGCCGATCGATGCGGATCATGTGGCGATCCGCTTCATTGTCGCCGATACCGGGATTGGCATGACGGATCCGGTCCTGGAGCAGGCCAATCAGGGCCCGGTCATGCGCTCGGGTTCCCAGACAGGGATCGGTCTTTCAATCTGCTGGAGACTGGCCGCGCTGATGGATGGTGAACTCGGTTTCGAGAGTGAAATCGACAAGGGCACCCGTGCCACGGCGACCCTGCGCTTCCAGCTCGAACCGGAAGCTCCCGCCGAAATCTGAGCCTGAAGGGCTTGCGTCCGCGGCTGATCGGGGCTGAATTCCTGCCTTTGCAACACTGAATTCCGGAGGCGTCCATGATCGGTGCGCTCATCATGACGGCCGCCCTGATGGGCAGTTCTGCCGCAAGCGAAACCGGCTTTGACCGGCCGGACCTTCTGGCCCTGGCCGAGCCGGCCGTGCAGGCCGAGCTGGCGAGCGCGGATCAGCATGTCCTGGTCGTGCGGCATGCCCGCAAGATTTCACCGGACTGCAATGGCATGTCCTGTCCGTTGAGTGCTCAAGGCGAGGCAATGGTGGCACGGCTGGGCGCGCTGATCGGTGCGGAGCCGGTGGATCGGGCCTATGCCAGCGCGGCCTGCCGGACCCGCCTGACGGCGGCGGCGGGCGGTCGCGATGTTGTCGCTCACCAGGCGGTGGACGGGTATGCACAGGATTGCACCGAGGGCGAGACCATCAGCCGTCTGCGCGCCGAGGCCTTTGAGGAAACGCGGACCGATCCCGTGCGCTGGACCCTGGCGGGCGAGCATTCCAATACGAGCTGCCTGTGGATGATCGAGTTTGCGGGCGCTGAAGCGGCTGGCGAAGCGGGCTGCAATGCCGAAGGGCGTCTGGAAGAGACCGCCTATGGCGATGTGTTCTGGCTCTATCGCACGGGCGAGGACTGGCATCTGACCGTGTTGCGGGGCGCGTTCGAGGTCGAGGCCGAGTAATGCGCATCCTCTTCGTGTGCACCGGGAATATCTGTCGCTCTCCGACCGCTGACGGTGTGGCGCGGGCCCGGATCGCTGCGCTGGGGCTGGACTGGCAGATCGATAGTGCCGGGACGGGAGACTGGCATGCCGGGGAAAGCCCGGATGAGCGGGCGACCGAGGCTGCGGCCCGGCGCGGCTATGATCTGTCCCCCTTGCGGGCCCGTGCCGTGGACCGGGAAGATTTCGACCGGTTCGACCATCTCATTGCCATGGATGCCAGCCATGAGCGCTTCCTGCGCCGAATGGCCCCGGGGCGGGCTGGCGGCCAGGTCTCGCGTCTGATGGACTGGGTCGATCAGCCGGGTGAACGTGACGTGCCGGACCCTTATTATGGTCATGATGACGGGTTCGAGCGCGTGCTGGACCAGATCGAGGCCGGTGTGGACGGGTTGATTGCGCGCCTGTCTCAGCCCAGCGGGTAATCCGCCACCGCCTCGTAGATATTGGCCTCGCCGCGATGGGTCCAACTGGTGAAGAGTGAGAAATGCGTCACCTGCCAGGGGTGCGTTTTCACATCGGCAGCACGTTGCACGAAACGGTGGACCTTCTCGACCGGGGATTTGTTGAGATAGGCGATCGTCATGTGCGGCGTGTATTTGCGCGTGTCCGGTTCCAGTCCGGCGCGGCGGGCCGCGCGTTCGCAGGCCTGGTTGAGCCGGGTCAGAGTGTCCGGCGCCTTCACGCTCATCCACAGAGCATGCGGATCGGTCTTCCCGAACCAGTCCGCACCGCCCAGCTCCATCGGGAAGGCGGGCAGGGTGATATTCGCCAGCTCGGCGTCGAGATCCTCGGCCCGCCGCTCATCCATCTCGCCGAAGAAGCGCAGGGTGATGTGGAAATTCTCCAGCGGCCGCCAGCGAGCCCCGGGCACGCCTTTTTGCAGGCGCAGATAGTCCCGCCCGATTTCCCCGGGCACCGGAATGGCAGCGAACAGACGCAGTGACATGGCAATTTCCTTTACCAGGCAGCAGATCTAGGCTGGTTCGGCAGGCCCGGCAAACCCTGACAGAAACCGTCAGGGGGGACGAAAGCCCGTCTCCGTCCCTCCTTGCCAAAAGTCCGCACTGTCACGATATTACGCATCAAAGCGTCCGCAGGACGCGTCACGAAGTGAGAGTCGCAACGATGAATGATTTTTCCCGCACCTATGGCGGCGCCCCGGCGATGGATATGTCGGTCGATGCCGGCCTGCGTTCCTTCATGCTCGGCGTTTACAACAAGATGGGTCTGGGCCTGCTCATTTCGGCGGCCATTGCCTTTGCTGTCGGCACCGTGCCGCCGCTGACCCAGGTCGTGTTCGGTACGCCGCTGGTCTATCTCGTCCAGTGGGGCCCGATCGCCCTGCTCTTCGGTTCCATGTTCTTCATGCGCAATCCGTCCCCGATCGGGTCGGCACTGCTCTACTGGTCGATTGTCGGCCTGATCGGTGCGTCCCTGTCCATGTGGGTGATCATCGCGCAGCAGAATGAAGCGGTGCAGACGGTCACGGGCCGTTCGCTGAGCCTGGATTTCGGCACGATCGCGCAAGCCTTCCTGATCACCGCAGCCGCCTTCATGGGTCTGTCGGTGTTCGGCTACACCACGAAGCGCAATCTGATGCCGATGCAGAGCTTCCTCTTCATGGCAATGATCGGTGCCGTGGTTCTGGGCATTCTGAACTTCGCCTTCTTCCATTCGAGCATGCTGGAACTCATGCTCCAGTTCGTGGTTCTTCTGCTGATGGCCGGCGTCACCGCCTGGCAGACGCAGACGCTGAAAGTCATGTACTATCAGGTCGCCGGCGATCAGCGCTCGATGGCTGTTTTGACGAATATGGGTGCGCTGAACCTGTACCTGGCCTTCGTCAACATGTTCCAGATCATCCTCTCGCTGCTGGGCAGCCGCGAATAGGATTGCGAGCATCGCACACAGGAAACCCCCGGCGCTTCAGGCTCCGGGGGTTTTCTTTTGCCTGAATGGCGGGCGCGTCAGTCGATGACGTTGAAGCGTTTCTTGTCGAAGATGCGCAGGACCTGTTTGAGGTCATGGCCGCGCTTGAGAATCTGGCCACCCAGGGCGACCACCTTGTACATGCCCTGGCGGTGAGCATCGGCGGGCGTCTTCACCACGGTGAACATGGGCATCTCGCTGTGGCGGCGGAAAATCGAGAAGACGGCCGTATCGCGCAGGCCATCAATGGCATAGTCCTTCCACTCACCGCGAGCGACGAACTGGCCGTACAGGCTCAGGATCGCGTCCAGCTCCTGCCGCGTCCACATGATGGGCGCCGGAGCGGGCTTCGCGGTCTGGGTGCCTGATTTCACTCAAATTCTCCTGAGAGTTGAAGTGGCGTTTTCAACTTACAAACATTTCACGTGGCGCCCCAATCTTGCCACTTTCTCGACGATTTGCCGCCATAGCGCCCCGTCACCGTCCAACAGGTCGGCCGGTCGCGTCAATGTTCCAGATCCTGGATTTAGACAGCCCCCCCAGCCCCCCGGGTCATGGAATTGCGATCCGGTCGACACCCCAAACCCCCGAAAAATCGCCAACTTGCCTTCGCTCTGGCCAAGGCGGGCGCACCGCGCTAACGCTAGGCGTGTCGCTCATCTGAGGCCCCCCGCCCATGCTGGTCGCTGACCGTCTGATCAAGGATTTCGGATCGCACCGTGCCGTCAATGGTGTGAGCTTCACCCTGGAGCGGGGCGAAGTGCTGGGCTTTCTCGGACCGAATGGGGCCGGCAAGACCACCACGATGCGCATGCTGGCCGGCGGGCTGGAACCGGATGGCGGCAAGGCCATGATTGGTGGCCATGACTGCGTCGCCGACCGGCTCGAGGCCCAGTCCCGGCTGGGTTATCTGCCCGAGGGCGCGCCGGCCTATCCGTCCATGACCCCGCGCAGTTTTGTCGAATTCGGCTTGCGGGCGCGCGGCTTCTCCGGCGCCGCGCTGACGCGCGCCTGCGAGCTGGCGCTGGAACGGGCCCGGCTTGAGGAATATGCCCGCCAGCCGATCGGCACATTGTCCAAGGGCTATAAGCGCCGCGCCGCTCTGGCGGCGGCGATTGCCCATGACCCGCCCGTGCTGATCCTGGACGAACCCACGGACGGGCTGGATCCGAACCAGAAGGACGGTGTTCGCGCCCTGATCCGCGACATGGCGCCGGACAAGGCGATCATCATTTCCACCCATATCCTGGAAGAAGTCCCCGCCGTGTGCTCGCGCGCGATTGTCATTGCGCAAGGGGGGCTGTTGTTCGACGGCACGCCGAATGAGCTGGCCCGGACCACGCCGGACCATGGCATCGAGGCCGCCTTCCGGGCTCTGACGCAGTCTTCGGCCCCGGCGGAGGCGGTGTCCTGATGTCCGGGCTGATAGCCGTGTTCCGGCGGGAATTGACCGCCTATTTCCAGACGCCGCTGGCTTATGTCTTTCTGGCGGTCTTCGCCTTTGCCGCGCCGGCCTTTGCCTTTCATGTCGGCCGCTTCTTCGACACCAACCGGGCCGATCTGGCGCCCTTGTTCGATTACCTGCCCTGGCTTCTGGTCGTGCTGATGCCGGCCCTGGCAATGCGCGCCTGGGCCGAGGAGCGTGATCGCGGCACGCTGGAATTCCTGATGGCCCTGCCGATCCCGCTCTGGGCGATGGCAGCCGGCAAATTCCTGGCGGCCTGGAGTGTGGCAGCCCTGGCCATCGTGCTGACCTTCCCGATGTGGATCGCGGTGAACTATCTCGGCGCGCCGGACAATGCGGCCATCGCCACCGCCTATCTGGGCACGCTCCTGCTGGCCGGGGCCTATCTGGCCGTGGGTCAGGCCCTGTCCGCCACCACGGCCAACCAGGTCGTGGCGTTTGTGCTGGGCGCCGGAGCAGCCTTCCTTTTGACCATGGCCGGCCTGCCCTTCGTCCTGGCTGCGCTGGGAGAGAATGCGCCGGCGGCCGTGTCCGAATTCGTGGCCGGGCTGAGCGCGCTGGACCATTTCAACGCTTTCCGGCAAGGCGTGATCGGCCTGCCGGACCTGATCTATTTCGCCGGTCTGATCCTTGTCTCGCTGGCCCTGGCCGGTGTGCTGATCGCTGAACGGCGCGGAGGCGGGCGATGAAGCGCAGCCTCTACCTCCCTCTCATGGTGTTGAGCCTGCTGGTTCTGTTCCTGGCCGGAAACCAGTTGGCGGGCCAGGTCTTCCGGGCCTGGCGGCTCGACCTGACCGAGAACGGGCTCTACCGCTTGTCCGAGGGCAGCGAGGAGATCATGGACCGGCTGAGCGAGCCGGTCGAATGGCGTTTCTACTATTCGCGCGCCGAGGCCGCGCAATACCCGGCGATCCGGGCCTATGCGACACGGGTCCGCGAAATGCTGCAGGCCTATGCCGACCGGTCCGGCGGCTTGATCCGCCTGACCGAGATTGATCCGGAGCCCTTCTCGGCCGATGAGGATGCGGTGATCGCGGCGGGCCTCACCCCGATGCCGACCGAGAGCGGGGAAACCCTGTATTTCGGACTGGTGGCGCGCAATTCGGTGGATGACCAGGCCGTGATCCCCTTGTTCCGCGAGGATTCCGAGGCGCGCCTGGAATATGAGCTGACCCGGCTCCTGTCGGATCTGGACCGGCCGGCGCGCCCGCGTCTGGCCCTTTTGACCAGTCTGCCGATCACGCCGGACAATGGTGCGCCCAACCGGTTCGTCCGGGAACTGGCCGGCGCCTATGACCTGGTCTGGATCGATCCGGACTTCGAGGCGCTGCCCGACGCGGAAGCCCTGCTGATCCTGCATCCGCCGGAGCTTGACCGGTCGCAGCTCTACCTGATCGACCAATACGCCCTGACGCGCGGCCGTGTCCTGGCGTTCCTGGATCCGATGGCGCATCTCGCCCTGCGGCCGGGGCCGGACGGTTTGCCGCCGGTGCGGGCGCGTCGGGCTTCGGATCTGGGCCCGCTGCTGGCGCGCTGGGGGCTGGCCTATGATCCGCAGACCGTGGCCATGGACCGGTCGCTGGGTCTGCCGGTCGAGATTGTCGAAGCGGACGGCCGCTCGCGTCGCCGCGCCTATCCGCTCTGGTTCTCCGCCGGTCCCGAGCAGATGTCCCATGATGATGTCGCGACGGCGACCCTCGATCTGGGCGTCAATTTCGGTTCGCCGGGGCGGATCGAGGTGATCGGTCTGGAGCATGTCGACGTCACGCCCCTGGTTTCGACCAGCGTGGACGGGGCCATTCTGGATGCGGATATCGCGGCCGGTGCGCCGGGACCGGACGCCCTGTTGCAGGACTATATCGTATCCCCGGAGCCGCTTATCCTGGCAGCGCGGAGTTCGGGCGTGTTCGAGACCGCTTTCCCGGACGGTCCGCCGCCGGGTGACATCCTCTTCTCTCCGGCAGATCATGTGGAGCAGGCACTGGCCCCGGTCGACATCACCGTGGTTGCCGATGCGGACTGGCTCGATGACAATTTCTATGTCCGCAATGATCCGGCACTGGGGGAAAGCCTGGTGGCCGACAATCTGATCCTGGTGATGAATCTGATCGACATGACGGCTGGGGACCCGGCGTTGATCAGCCTGCGCTCCCGTACACCATCCGTGCGGCCGATGAGCCGGGTGGAGCGGCTGCGGGAAACCGCGGAGGCTCGTTACATCGAAGTGCAGAACCGGTTGGAGACCGAGATCGCCGAGGCCGAGACCCGGCTGGCGGCGCTGACCCTGCAAGGCGCGACATCGGCGCTTCTGGGATCCAATGGCTCGGAGGCCCGGGCCGAAGCGGCCGGCCTGCGCGAGCAAATCGCCGAACGCCGGGCCGAGCTGCGCGCCGTTGAGCGCGACTTTCGCCGCGACATCGACGCGCTGAACGCCAATCTCCAGTTCTGGACCATCGGATTTCCGCCCGCTCTGATCATTCTGGCGGGCATTGCCGGCAGGCTGTTCCGACGCCGGAGGCGCGCATGAGCCAGCCCATGGACCGTCAAAGATTGCGGCGCCTCGGCCTGACGGGCGGGGCCGCGCTGATCCTGCTCGTTCTGGCCGTGACGGCCGGATGGGTGCAGGCGAGCCGCGGCTGGACACCCGACGTTTCGGGCCCGGTCCTGCCGGACTGGGGGCAGAGTGTTGGTCTGGCGCAGAGCATCCGGATCGACAGCGCCACGGATGAGTTCGAGCTGGAGCGGACTGAACAGGGCTGGGTCATGCCCAGTCGCGACAATTATCCGGTACGCCCTGACCAGCTGGCCCAGCTGGACCGGTTGCTGGCCGGTCTGACCTATGCGGGAGCGCGGACCGCTGATCCGGACAAGCATGCCCGCCTGGGCCTGGCAGCCGGGGGTGAGGATGCGGGGACGCGGATCAGCGTCCGCGACGAAGCCGGACAGGTTTTGGCGGATATTCTTCTGGGCCGTGTCTCCGGTGACCGTGTCTATGTCCGCTTTCCGGGGCGTGACCGGACCTTTGCCGCCGGTTTCGATGTGCCGGGCGGCGAAATTCCGCCTCTGGCAGAGGCGACGGACTGGCTGGCGCTCGATTTCCTGGACCTGGGGCCGAACATGATCGCCCGCGCCCGGGTCACGCCAGCCGAGGGCCCGCCCTATCTGCTGGAGCGTGCCGGGCTGAGCGTGCGCAATTTTGCCCTGCGCGAGCCTCCGGGCTGGCGGCCGATCACAGCAGCGGCCGGCAATGGTCCGGCCAATGCCCTGGCACGAGTGCGCTTCCGTGATGTCCGGTCGGCCGACCGGGTCGAGGGCGCGGTGATGGCGCGGCACGAGGCCGAGACGTTCAGCGGCATCCGGCTGTCCGTCGAGGTGATCGAACGGGGCGATACCCGTTGGGCCCGGCTGGAAGCGCGGGCGCTGAGCGACGACGCGGTCGAGGCGGTCGAGGCGCTCAATACGGCCGCGCAGGGCTGGGCCTTCCTGCTCTCGGACCTGACGCTGGACCGCCTGATCCGGCCCCTCGACATGATTGCTGACCCCCGTCCGACCGAGATTCCCGATGCGCCTTAACCAGATTACCCTTCCGGTCAGTGATATTCCGGTGTCGCGGGATTTCTACCAGCGGCTGGGCTTCCGGCTTCTGGTCGACAGCCCGCACTATTGCCGCTTCCTGGCCCCTGAGGGCGATACGACCTTCTCGCTGCATCTCGAGGATGGGCCGGTCACGCCGGGTGCGGTGATCTATCTGGAAAGCGAGGATGTCGACGCCGCCTGCCAGGCCCTCGTCGCGAAAGGGTTCGACTTTGACCACCCACCCCGCGACGAGCGCTGGCTGTGGCGCGAGGCCGTGCTGGTGGACCCTGATGGTCATCGGATCAAGCTCTACCATGCCGGAGAGAACCGGATCGATCCGCCCTGGCGGGTGAAGCCGGACGCCTGACCCGATTTGCCCCTTGATTGACCTTTGGGTCATGGGGGTCTGGTTGTAACCTCCGCGGTATGACACAGCCGCAATCCCTGTTCTGCCTCATCTTTCCCGGCTTCCAGATTCTCGATCTGACCGGGCCGCTGGCCATGTTCGCTGCGGCCAACCGGTTGAGCGGGCAGTCGCTCTATGCCCTTCGCACCGTCGCGCCGGAGGCCGGCCCGGTCCTGTCTTCGGCCGGTCTCATCGTGCAGGCCGATCTGTCCGCCGCTGACGCCATCCACCGGATTGGGGTCGATGCGACGCTGCTGGTGGCCGGCGGCGAAGAGGCCGGCATGCGGGCGGCCCTGCGCGATGACAGCTTAAAGGGTCTGGTCTCGGCGGCCTTCGACCGGGCGGACCGGCTGGCCTCGGTGTGTTCGGGAAGCTTCTTCCTGGCGGCCAGCGGCCGTCTGACCGGCTGCCGCATCACCACGCATTGGCAATCGGCCGGCCGTCTGCAACGTCTCCATCCTGATGTTGAGGTGGATGCGGACGCTATCCATGTCCGAGATGGCCGGGTGTGGACCTCGGCCGGGGTCACGGCGGGGATCGACCTGGCGCTTGCCATGATCGAGGCGGACCATGGCCGCCAGCTGGCGCTGGATGTGGCCCGCCAGAATGTGGTCCAGCGGGTTCGCGCCGGGGGACAGGGTCAATATGCGGCGGATCTGGTGGACCCTACCTGTGATGATGATCGCCTGACGCGGCTGGCGCAGGCCATTCGCGCCAAGCCGGACCGTGACTGGTCCGTGGAGACCATGTGCGAAGTGATGGCCGTATCCCCGCGGACACTGAGCCGCCTGTGCCGGAGCGAGGCCGGGTTGTCGCCTGCCGTTCTGGTCGAGCGCGTGCGGTTGGATGCGGCGCGCCATCTTCTGGTGTCCACGCGCCGCCGGATCGATGCCATTGCCCGTCAGTCCGGCTTTGGCACCCACCAGCGCATGGACCGCAGTTTCATGCGCCGGCTGGGCGTGTCGCCACGCGATTTCCGCGCCCGTTTCGCTTCCCCCCTGACCGAGGAGACCGTGTCATGACCCCCCCTTTCCGAATTGGATTCCTGCTGTTCGACAATATCACCCAGCTGGACTTCACCGGGCCCCTCCAGGTCCTGTCGCGTCTGCCCGGAGCCCAGGTGCACCTGGTGGCCGCCTCCCTGGATCCCGTGAAGACGGACTGCGGGCCCTTCATCCTGCCGGACACGGTGTTCGCGGAGTGCCCGCAGCTGGACCTGCTCTGCGTTCCCGGCGGGTTTGGTGTCGATGCCGCGATGCAGGATGCAGGGCTTCTGGACTTCCTGCGGGAGCAGGCCTGGGGGGCGAGGATCGTCAGCTCTGTCTGCACGGGGGCCTTCATCCTGGGCGCGGCAGGCCTGCTGCAGGGACGGAAAGCCACCACGCACTGGCGCTATCATGATCACCTCGCCCGTTTCGGGGCGATCCCGGTGAAAGACCGTGTCGTGCGCGATGGCAATCTCTTCACGGGCGGTGGCGTGACGGCGGGTATCGATTTCGCTTTCACCATCATTCGGGACCTCGCCGGTGAGAGCGTGGCAGAAGCCGTGCAGCTGGGTCTGGAATATGACCCGCATCCGCCGGTCCTGTCGGGGTCACCCGATCTGGCCAGTCCGGGTGTCCGCAGGGCCGTGGAAGCGCGGTTCGGGCCGCGCCTCGCGGAGTTCGAGATCATCCTGGACGGACTGGACTTGCCGGAACCGGCCTAGAGCGCCTCGGCTTCCAGGCTGAGGCCGGGCTCACGCAGCAGGTGGGCTGCGGCGACGACCGGGAGTTCGGGCGCCTGCCAATCCCGGGCCTGCTGCACCAGGGCCAGGGTCACGGCGACGGAGCGTTCCAGCGCCGTTTTGGGATCGGCGCCAAAAGCGATGGCGCTGACAAAGGCGGCGGTGAGCAGATCGCCCGTGCCATTGGGCGCCTTGGGCACGCGATCATGCGTGACTATCCAGGCCTCGTCCTGATCGACATACATGACGCCGA
Source organism: Maricaulis sp. (assembly GCA_002694345.1). Taxonomy (GTDB): domain Bacteria; phylum Pseudomonadota; class Alphaproteobacteria; order Caulobacterales; family Maricaulaceae; genus Maricaulis. The sequence continues at coordinate 3,337 of NZLV01000090.1, read as the reverse complement.
TCTGGCCATGCCGCGGCAGGGACGAGACCAGGCAAGGGCAGTCGATCGAGCGGGCGGCGCGCACCATGGAGGCCAGATCGGTGAGCTGACGGCCGGTGATATGGCCCAGTTCAAAGGCATTCGGCGTGATCAGGTCGGCCCGCGGAATGAGCTGGTCCTTGATCCCGGCGGCGATGGCCGCAGGGACGTAGAGCCCGCCGGGCGCATCGCCCATGACCGGGTCGACAATCACCATGGGCCGGGGCGCATAGGCCTTCACGCCCTGATTGATCCGTTTGCCCTTGCGGACCACATCAATCACGGCAGCCGTGTCGAACACCTGGCCGACATCGGCGAAATAGCCGGTCAGCACGATATCGGTAATGTCCAGCAAGCCTTGGTCGGCAATGCCGGAGAGCACGCCCTCGAACAGATCCTGCTCGACCGGACCGCCGCCGGGCGGTCCCCAGCCGGGATGTCGGCCGAACAGGACGGTCGGCACCAGCATGGTGTCGATCTTTGCGGCATTGAGCGCGCGCTCGCTGACACCCCCGCCGACACGGGAGGCCGCGACAAGACTGGAAAGGATCAGCGCCAAGGGCATGGGTTTCATGCTATATCGAAATTTCCTACTCGCAGAAGCTTTTTGATCCAACGATGCGCCGCCTCATCCGTTCCGCTCTTTTCGTTCCCGCGTCCAAGCCGCGCGCGGTCGACAAGGCGGCCCATGTCGGGGCCGATCTCCTGATCCTGGATCTGGAGGATTCCGTGGGGCCGGAGGAAAAGGCCGAGGCTCGGGCCTGTGTCGATACGGCGATGTCGGTCTGGTCGGCGTCCGGCGCGATCCGTACGGTCCGCATCAACGGTCTCGATACGCCCTGGGGCGCGGCTGATCTGCGTATGGCGGCCCAGACCGCCGATGCAGTGGTGATCCCGAAAGTGGAGCAGGTCGGCGATCTGCACGAGGTGCGTTCCGCGCTGAGCGCGCACGGCTCGTCCATGCCGATCTGGGCGATGATCGAGACCCCGCTGGGCCTGATGAATTTGCCGGGTATCTCCGGGGCGACCGGGACCGGGTTGGCAGGCCTGATTGCCGGCACCAATGACCTGGCCAAGGAGCTGCGCTGTTCGCCGGATCATGACCGGCTCGCCCTGGTGCCGCACCTGTTGCAGATCGTCTGCGCGGCGCGGGCGCGGAATCTGTACGCGCTCGACAGTGTCTACAATCACTTCCGGGACCCCAAGGGCTTCCGCGCCGAGGCGGAACAGGGCCGGATACTGGGCTTTGACGGCAAGACGCTGATCCATCCCGGACAAGTGGATCTGGCGCATCTCTATTTCGGGCCGACTCCGGCCGAACTGGAGCGCGCCGCCCGGATCGTGGCGGCTTTCGCGGATCCGGACAATGCGGGCAAAGGGGTGATCTCGCTTGATGGCGACATGGTGGAAAGGCTTCACCTGGATGCCGCGCGGGCCCTTCTGTCATCGGCGGGCGATAACGACATATAGATATTCAGGCACAGTCAAATGCAGGCGGAGACTTGATGTTGCCCGCCAAGACCGGCTTTGATCGCTGGATTAAAAGGAAGAAAAATGAGCGATTCGACGATTATCTGGCACAATCCCCGCTGCTCGAAGTCCCGGCAATGCCTGGCCTTGCTGGAAGCGCGGGGCGGCGATCTGACCGTTCGTGAATACATGACCGACACGCCCAGCGTGGCCGAACTCAAAACTGTTCTGAAACAGTTGGGCTATACATCGGCTCATGAATGGCTGCGCAAGAATGAAACCATCTATCGCGAGCTGGGCCTGAAGGCGATCGAAGACGAGGAAGCCGTGTTCAAGGCGATGTCCGAGAACCCGAAGCTCATCGAGCGCCCGGTCGTGATCTACAAGGATGAAGCCATGATCGGCCGTCCGCCGGAACAGGTCCTGGAACTCTTCCACGGCTAGGCCGGGCTATCCGCCCACGAATTTGGCGACCCGCGCGCCCAGTTTCATCAGTTTGATCAGTGTGCCCTGCGGCATCGACCGGATCTGGCCGTACCAGTCCGTGAGATTGGTGACGAAGCTTTCCATGCGGCGCAGGCGTTCGGCTGCCAGTTTCGGCGTCGAACTGTCGGCTTCAGCCGCGTCCGCGCATTCGCGCAGAATGGCGATGGTCGGGTCGATTTCCCGCTGTTTTCGGGCCTCGGCGATGGCCATCAGCATGTCCCAGGGTTCGTGCGTGGCGGAGAAGCGGTCGCGCCGGTCTCCTAGTACCTGTTCCCGGGTTACCAGGCCCAATTGCTGCAACTCCTTGAGGGAGTTGGAGACATTGGAGCGGGCGATCTTGAGCGTGTCGACGATCTCTTCCGCGTCGAGCGGCTGGTCGGCGAGATAAAGCAGGGCGTGGATCTGGGCGATCGAGCGGTTGACGCCCCAGCGCGCCCCCATCTCCCCCCAATGAACCACGAAGCGCTGCATGGGACCGGACAGATGCATGGCCCGTTTCCTTCATCAATTTCTGTCGCGACAGAAACATGGAGGGCACGGGAAGCCAATGCGTCGGCCTGCCGCAGGCGTTAAGTGCCTGTCCATATTCGCTGCATTAATCATGATTGGCGTGGTTCGCGCCGGTGTCAGACGCTGGGGTGGACGCAATGGTCGGCTGGGCGAGCCCGTTTCGGGCCTCCCGGGCAAGAGCCGAACTGGAGACCGCATGCGTATCGCCATTGTCGATGACGACACGGTTGAACACTTGATCCTGTCCGAACTGGGCAAGGCGGAAAATCCCGCGCTTGAATTCCAGGGCTTCGACGCGCTGGAGCGCTTCATCGAGGCGGGGCCGGACCGGTTCGATCACGTCTTTCTGGACCGGTGCCTGCCGCCGTATGAAGACTTTGCGGACACGTTGCGCCACATCGCTGAGGCAGGTTATGCCGGTCATGTCATCCTGATGACCGCGGACGCCACCCGGCTGGATACGGCGGAGTATGCGTTCAAGGTGACCGGACCGATCAACAAGATCGACCTGCTCAATCCCGGCAAATTGTCAGACTGTCTCGCCGACGCCGCCTGATCCGACCAGGCTTTCCCGGATCGCTTCGCCCAATTGCAGGGCCTCTTCGGCGCGCGCGGAACCCTTGCGCCAGGCGACCCCGATTTCGCGGCCGGCAACCGGCGGATCGAAGGGCATGACTTCCAGACCCATCTGATCAACCAGACCAGCATCCACGGCCATGCGAGGCAGCAGCGTCGCGCCCAGGCCCGACTTCACCATGTGAACCAGCGTGTGCAGGCTGGTGGCGGCGAAGTCCGACCGGGCCGTTCCCGTGGAACAGGCGGCCAAGGCGTGGTCGCGCAGGCAATGCCCGTC
>NZLV01000089.1 GCA_002694345.1 Maricaulis sp. | reverse complement strand
TCTCGGCATCCGGCTCACTGGCCGCGCCGGCATCGCCGAGGAATTTCACATAGCCACCCAGCGGAAAGGCCGCGATGCGCCACACCGTCCCGCGCTTGTCCCGCCATGAGGCAATCGTCGGCCCGAATCCCATCGAGAAGGCTTCGGCGTGAACACCGCACAGGCGACCGGCCCAGTAATGCCCCAACTCGTGAATGACCACGACGATCGAGATCAGGAACACGAAGGAGAAAATGGTAAGAAAGCCGGTGCCGATCAGGCTCATGACAAGGTGGTCCGTGATTGTGGGTCGCTGATGCGGTCCGCTATCAAGTCGCGTGCCAGCTGACGGGCGCGCGCATCGATCGCATACACATCATCGAAGGCCGACAATGAACGGGGCATGTCTGCATCCCCGACACTGAGGGCAAGAACCTCCTCAACGCATGCCGCGATGTCAAGGAATCGGATGCGGTCTGCAAGGAAGCTTTCGACGGCGATTTCATTCGCTGCGTTGAGCACGGCCGGAGCGATTCCGCCTGCCGTGATGGCCTCGCGGGCCAGGCGGATCGCCGGGAAACGCTCCAGATCGGGCGCTTCAAAGTCCAAACGTGAAATTTCAGCCAGATTCAGACGCTGGACCGGCGCGGCCATGCGTTGCGGCCAGGCCAGGGCCGAAGCGATCGGCGTGCGCATGTCCGGTGACCCCATCTGGGCCAGCAGGCTGCCATCCGCGTATTCCACCATGCCGTGCACGATGGATTGCGGATGCACGACGACCTCCACCTGCTCCGGTGGCAGATCAAAGAGCCAGCAGGCCTCGATGATCTCCAGGCCCTTATTCATCATGGAGGCGCTGTCGATCGTGATCTTGGCGCCCATTTCCCAGGTCGGATGCGCCAGCGCGTCGGCGCGCGTGGCTTGCATCATCTTCTCCCGGCTCCAGGTCCGGAAGGGGCCACCCGACGCGGTCAGCGTGATCGAGCGGATGGCACTGCGCTGGGCATTGTCGAACACCTGGAAGACGGCATTGTGCTCACTGTCGACGGGCAGAAGGGTTGCATTCTGGCGCGCCGCCTCGGCCATGAAGAGCGGGCCGGCGCAGACCAGGCATTCCTTGTTGGCAAAGGCCAGTGCCCGTCCCGACTGCAAGGCGGCCAGCGTCGGACGCAGTCCCGCAGCCCCGACGATGGCGGCCATTGTCCAATCGGCCGGCATGGCCGCCGCCTCGACGACAGCCGGTTCGCCGATACCAACCGAAATTTCCGGATGCCCGGCGAGCGCTTGCTTGAGGGCAATGCCCGCCTTCGCGTCGGCGATGGCGACATGCTTGGCCCTGTGACGGATCGCCTGCCGCGCCAACTCCTCGGCGTTGGAGCGGGCGGTCAGGGCCACGACCTCATACTGCCCCGCCTCTCCCCGACCGATCAGGTCGAGCGTGGCCAGGCCGACAGACCCGGTTGCGCCCAGAATGGATATGCGTCGCGCCGTCATGTCGCGCCTCCCCAGCCCAGGGGCAGGATAGGCTCGATCAGGGCCGCCGCAATCACCGCCAACATCAGGGCGTCGACACGATCCAGAACGCCGCCATGACCGGGAATGAGCGTGCCACTGTCCTTGACCTTGAAGGCCCGCTTGAACAGCGACATCGCCAGATCACCCAGGATCGAGGCCATCGCAACCAGCACCGCGAACAGCGCCACCATGCGCAGGTCCAGCTCGAACATGGCACCGAAGGCCACACCGGAGGCGGTGCCTGCCACCAGACCGGCCAGGAAACCCGACCAGGTCTTGTTCGGACTGGCCTGGGGAATGAGCTTGGGACCGCCCAGCCAGGTTCCGACGAGATAGGCCAGGCTGTCGGCCGCCCAGACGATCGCGAACAGGAGAACAACCGAGGCCAGCCCGTGCTCCGCTCCGGAGCGCATGGCGGCCAGCAAACCGGCGGACAGGGCGATATAGAGCACGCCGATCACTTCAATCGACCAACCCCGGCGGATCCGTTCGATCCCGATCGCCAATGTCCCCGCCGCACCCCAGAAGACCGCATCATGCAGGCTGGTCTGACCGGCCAGGAGAACCGCACCGGACGCCGTCGCACAGGCGATCGTATAGGCCAGCGGCGTTGCCTTGGGGTCGGACATCTGGATCCACTCCCAGGCCATGGCGGCCGCGAACGCCGCGACCCAGGCCGTGAAGAAGATGTCCCCCAACCAGAGAAGCAGAACGGCAAGCGGCCCCAGAATGACCGCCGAAATCAGCCGGCGCCTGAAGGCAGGATCACGCCGCGCCGGCATCCAGCCCCCCATAACGGCGGCTGCGGGGCTTGTAGGCCTCAATGGCATCGGCCAACTGGTCGAGGCTGAAGTCCGGCCAGAGCGTGTCGACGAACATCAGCTCCGCATAAGCGGCCTGCCAGAGCAGGAAATTGGAGATGCGCTGTTCCCCGCTGGTGCGGATCATCAGGTCGACATCCGGGGATTCCGCCGTATCCAGCCAGGATGAGAAGCCGGCTTCGTCGAGATTGGCCGGATCCAACTCACCGCGCACCGCCGCCTCCGCAATCGCGCGGCTGGCGCGGACGATCTCGTCGCGCCCGCCATAATTGAAGGCGATATTGAGATGGAAATCGGAATTGCCGGAGGTTCGCTCTTCGGCGCGACGGATCATCTCCGCCACATCCTCGCGCAGCCCGTCCCGGCTTCCCAGGATACGGACTTTCACACCGCGCCGGGCCAGGCCTTCAAGGTCTGCCCCGATATAGTGCTTCATCAGCTCGAACAGGGCGCCGATCTCGTCGGCCGGACGCCGCCAGTTCTCGGTCGAGAAGGAAAACAGGGTGAGATGTTTGACGCCCAGATCGCCGGTGCCTTCAACGATCTCCCGGACTGTCTCCACACCCTTGCGATGGCCAAAGGCCCGCGGCTGGCCGCGACGACGCGCCCAGCGACCATTTCCATCCATGATAATGGCAATGTGAGCCGGGACCGGCCTGTCTGCGGAGACGTCATCACTCATGGGTTCGCTCCGCTAAAGGACGATCAGACCTGCATGATCTCTTCTTGCTTGGCCTTCAGGCTGTCATCAATGCGCTTGATCGCCTCATCCGTCAGCTTCTGCACATCTTCTGAGAAGGCCTTTTGCTCGTCCTCGGAGAGGTCGCCGGCCTTTTCCATTTTCTTCAGTGCATCCATGCCGTCACGGCGCACATTGCGCACGGCGACACGGGCGTGTTCGGCATAATTGCCGGCCAGTTTCGCGATCTCGGCGCGACGCTCTTCATTGAGCGGCGGGATCGGAATGCGCAGGAGCTGGCCTTCCACGACCGGGTTCAGGCCGAGGCCGGAATTGCGGATCGCCTTGTCGGCGGCCGGCACCATGGTCTTGTCCCAGATCTGAACCGAGATCATGCGCGGCTCGGGCACCGACACCGTGCCGACCTGGTTGATCGGCGTCAGCGAGCCATAGGCATCGATCTTGATCGGATCGAGCAGGCTGGCCGAGGCGCGGCCGGTCCGCAGACCGCCGAATTCCTTGCGCAGCGCCTCAACAGCGCCATCCATGCGGCGCTTCAGGTCGGCTTCGTCGTAGTCAATCTCGTCGCTCATGGCTTGTCTTTCCTGTTATTCGCCAGTGGACGCGCGGTCTTTCGGCTTTCCGATCATGGTGCAAACGCCCTCCCCGGCGAGCACGCGGGCCAGACCACCCTGGTTGTGGATATTGAACACCACGATGGGAATGGCGTTCTCGCGCATCAGCGTCACGGCGGACGCGTCCATGACGCGCAGATCGCGGGTCAGCACATCCAGATAGTCCAGGCTGTCATAGCGCTCGGCATCCGGATGGGTCCGCGGGTCGTCGGAATACACACCATCCACCTGGGTGCCCTTGAGCAGGGCGTCGCAGCCCATTTCGGCAGCGCGCAGGGCGGCGGCGGTATCGGTTGTGAAGAAGGGGTTGCCCGTGCCGGCGGCGAAGATCACCACCCGGCCCTTTTCCATATGGCGCGTGGCGCGCCGGCGGATATAGGGCTCACACACGGTCGTCATGGGAATGGCGGACTGGACGCGCGTCTGGACGCCAATGCGTTCCAGCGCGGTCTGCATGGCCAGCGCGTTCATGACCGTGGCCAGCATGCCCATATAGTCGGCTGCGGCGCGATCCATGCCCTTGGCGGCACCGGACAGTCCGCGGAAGATATTCCCGCCGCCGATCACCAGGCACATTTCAGTGCCGGCCCGGACAGCCTCGGCGACCTCGCCGGCGATACGGTTCGCCGTCTCGAGATCAATGCCATAGCTCTGCTGGCCCATCAGGGCCTCACCAGAGACCTTGAGCAGAACCCGCCGGAATTGCGGCGGGTTCGAATGGCCGTTTTCAGGCCCGGATGAAGATGAATCAGTCACAGCGCTGCAGCATATACAAAGCGGCGGCGCATTAAAGCGCCGCCGCAATGTTCAGGATCAGGATTGGCCGGTCGCAGCAGCGACCTCAGCAGCAAAATCCTCTTCTTTTTTCTCCACGCCTTCGCCCAGCGCCATGCGGACGAAACCGGAGATTTCCACCGTCGCACCGAATTCCTTCGACGCGTCAGCGAGGACCTGCTCGATCGTGCGGTCCGGGTCCATGACGAAAGCCTGCTTCAGCAGCACGACTTCCTCGAAGAATTTGCGCATGCGGCCTTCGACCATCTTCTCGATGATCTGTTCCGGCTTGCCGGACTGGCGGGCCTGGTCGGCGAACACTTCGCGTTCCTTGTCGGCAATCGCACTGTCGACACCGTCCACATCGACCGACACGGCGACCGCCGGCGAACCGGCAGTGACGTGCATGGC
>NZLV01000088.1 GCA_002694345.1 Maricaulis sp. | reverse complement strand
CGTCTGATGCGCCGCAATGGCGCCTATCTGGTGCCGACCGTGCTGGCCGGTGTCACGGTGGCGGAACTGGCCGAGACGTCGGACTTCATGACCGACAACCAGCGGGCCAAGTCGCGCGAAGTGGGTCCGGCCATGCTGGACATGGCGCGCCGCGCCCATGAGGGCGGCGTCACCATCGCTTTCGGGACCGATAGCGGTGTCTCCCGGCATGGTGTGAACGCCCGGGAATTCGAACTCCTGGTCGAGGCTGGTCTGACGCCGATGGAAGCCATCGTCACGGCCACGATCAATGCTTCGCGCCACCTGCAGATGGATGAGGCGATCGGCACGATCGAGCCGGGCAAGTTCGCCGACATCATCGCGGTTGATGGCGATCCCCTGGAGAATATTTCCGAACTTCGCGATGTGGATTTCGTGATGAAGGGCGGCGAGGTTTATCTGAGCGAATGAGCGAGATCGACGAACAATTCTCGGGGACCAAACAGGTCGCCGACGCGCTGGCCTTCGACGAGAACGCCCTGGCCGCCTGGATGACCGACCATGTGGACGGCTATGCCGGCCCGCTGACGGTCAGCCAGTTCAAGGGCGGGCAATCGAACCCGACCTACAAGCTCACCACGCCTGAAAAGGGCTATGTCCTGCGCCGCAAACCGCCGGGCAAGCTGCTGCCGTCCGCCCACGCCGTGGACCGCGAGTTCGAGGTGATGAGCAAGCTGGGGGCTGCGGGCTTCCCGGCTCCGGCCATGCAGGGTCTGTGCATGGATCGCGATGTGATCGGCACGGAATTCTACGTCATGGACTTCGTGGACGGCCGGATCTTCTGGGATCCGCTTCTGCCGGACATGGAGAAGGCCGAGCGTGGCCCGATCTATGATGCGGCCAATGCCACCCTGGCCCATCTGCACTCCATCGATCCGGTCGCGGCCGGGCTCGGCGAGTACGGCAAGCCAGGGGATTATTTCCAGCGCCAGATCGGCCGCTGGTCAAAACAATACCGCGCGGCAGAGACCGACACCGTGCCCTCCATGGACAAGCTGATCGAGTGGCTGCCCCAGGCGGCACCCGAGCAGGAACGCACCAGCGTGGTGCATGGCGATTACCGGCTCGACAACATGATCTTCCACCCCACCGAACCGCGTGTCATCGCGGTGCTGGACTGGGAATTGTCGACCTTGGGCGACCCCTTGGCCGACTTCACCTATCAGCTGATGGGGTGGGTGATGCCGCAGGAAGTCCGCAATGGCTTCCTCGGCATTGATCTGGAAGCGCTGGGCATTCCCTCCATCGAGCAATACACGCAAGCCTATTGTCAGCGCACCGGCCGGGACAGCATTCCCGCGCTGGATTTCTATTTCGCCTACAACATCTTCCGCCTCGCCTCGATCGTGCAGGGCGTTTATGCGCGCTCACTCCAGGGCAATGCGTCAAACGCCCGGGCGAAGGAAATGGGAGCCGCGGTCATTCCCCTGGCCGACGCGGCCTGGGGCTTCGCGAAGAATGCCGGGGCCTGATCAGCGAGAGAGCCAGTGATCACGCGTCCGCGCCCTGATCCGGTGCGGACGCAGGATTTCGGACCTGTATGATCGCGTGGCAGCCACGCGCTGCGCGTGGCCTCAGGCGCTGGACTTGTCCTGGTTTTCGGACGTGTCAGCCTTTTGCTTTTTTTCGGCCCAGCTGGCCCAAACGACCACGATGACGGCGAGCGCAGTGAACACGCCGAGCGGCCAGATCGTGACTTCCATTAGCTAGTCCTCCACCCTGTCATAGTGTCCGAGATGCCTTGCAATATAGGCGTTGAGCACCAGGAGAACAATTCCGAACCCCAAGCTCCAAGGGTTCACCTGGTCACCCGAGGCGAAGACCGACACCCCGATTGCGCCCAGCCCGGCCGCGCGTGTCGACTGTTCCCAACTTTGCCAGACGACACGATTGGGACTGAACGCCAAACGCAAGCGAAGCAGGCTCTGCCAGAGGGTCATGACACGCTTTTTGACGGCTTCCCACATACAACAACTTATAGATGTTCTTGTTGTGTTCCGCAAGCAGGTCAGAACCGGTATCAGCCCACCACATGCCCCAGCCAGGGCGCCATCAGGGCGAGACCGACGACCAGCTCGAAACCGACCGAGAAGAGATTGTAGCCGGTGCGGGTCTGGTGCTTGCCATGGTCCAGCAGGATCGATGTCGTCCGGCCGATCGCCATGCCCAGCCAGGCGGCACCGGCGGCAAATCCGGCGGCAACGACGCTCGCCATTCCCGCCTGAGCCTGCATGGCGATGGCCAGCAGGACGGCACCGTGCAGCAGAAGCAAGCCACCGCCATAAGTGGCCCGGAATTCGGCCCAGCCGCCGGGCTGGTCCGCGGGCTTGAGGCGAACGACTTTCGCGCCCCAGGCCGGGTTGATCAGACTGCCCAGACCCAGCGCGCCGCCGACCACGGCTGCGGCACCACTGACAATCACCGTAACGGACATGGCTTTCCCCTGTATGTTCGCCTCCAAGAGATAGGCGTTTTTCCAGCGAAGCAAGCATGCCCCTGATCCTGATCGCCACTTTTGTCACAGCCTTCATCTCCGGCGTGTTCGGCATGGCGGGCGGGCTGATCCTGATGGGTGTGCTGGCCCTGGTCCTGCCGGTTGCCTCGGCCATGGTGGTGCATGGTGTGGTGCAGAGCGTGTCCAATGGCTGGCGGGCGATCCTGCACGCCCGCTGGATCGACTGGCGCATCCTGGGCATCTACCTCACGGGCGCAGCCATCGCCGCGGCCCTGCTCGTCTTCATCGCCTTTGAACTGGACAAGGCCTGGCTCTTCATCGTGCTGGGCCTGGTTCCCGGTGTCATCTGGCTGCCCAAGACCCTGATCCATTTCGATGCATCCCGGCCGGCTCATGCTGCGCTGTGCGGCTTCATCGTGACCGGGCTCAACACCGTGGCCGGCGTGTCCGGTCCGCTGCTGGATGTCTTCTTTGCCGACACGCAGCGTGACCGCCGCTGCATCGTGGCGACCAAGGCGGCCACCCAAGTCATCTCCCACGCCGTGAAAGTCGCCTACTACATCCTGCCTGCCCTGGCGGCGAGCGCGCTGCCCAATGCCCAATGGCTGCTGGTGGCTGCACCGCTGGCGATCATCGGCACCACGCTGGGCGCGCGTTTCCTGGCCATGATGAGCGATATCCAGTTCCGCCAGTGGACGAAATGGATCGTCAGCGCCATCGGCCTCGTCTACATCACGCGCGGTCTCCTACTGCTGGCAGGGTGAGGACATGCAGATTTCTCCGAGTGTTCTGAGCAATGCGCAGGTGCGGCTGGATCCGCTTGTCGAGGCGCACCGGGAAGCCCTGCGGCCACTGGCGCAGGAAATCGAGCTGTGGGCCCTGACCTCACTGCGCGGCGATGGCGAGCATTTCGATGCCTGGTTCAACCTGATGCTGGAGAGCACACAGGGCGGGTCACAGATCTCGCACCAGGTGACCGATCTGGGCACCGGTCAGGTGGTCGGACACACGGCCTTCCTGTCGATTGTGCCGGAGCATGCCCGTCTGGAAATCGGCTGGACCTGGTATGGCGCGCCCGCCCGCGGCACCAAGGTCAATCCGGCCTGCAAGCATTTGCTGATGGAGCGCGCTTTCGGCTGCGGCGCCGAACGGGTCGAGCTGAAGACCCATCACCGCAATCTGCGCTCCCAGGCCGCCATGACCAAGATGGGCGCCACGCGGGAAGGCACGTTGCGCCGGCATCTGAAATGCTGGACGGGCGAGTGGCGGGATACGGTCTGGTTTTCCGTGCTGAAGGACGAGTGGCCCGATGTCAAAGCGGGGCTGGAAGCCCGGCTGGGCGCCTAGCCCTGGCAGATCTGGGCGGCGCCCAGAATGCGACCGCCACTAATTTCCAGCTCGACCTGATCCGCGATCACGGCATCGGCCTGGGCCGAGTAGACCACCAGATCCGCAGCCACGCCCGGCATCAATATGGTCCGGCGGGACGCGGCCGAGCCGGACGCGCCGGTGGAGGTGCGGATATAGATGGCCCCGGACGCTGCCGGCGCCTGCGGGCGCGGACGAACGATGGAGCCGGGCCGGTGCATCACCGTGACCGGAACCGATGTTTCCAGCATCAGGCCTTCGCCGATGGCAGAGATCCGGCCCTGTTCGATGAAGATGTCCTGATGGTCCCAGCTGCCCGAGGCGTCAACAATGATGACGTCCTGCAAAAGGAGCGGCGCATCGGCACATGCCGCCGTGCTCGCAAGCGCGGCCGAACCGGCCGTCAGGGCCAGAACCGAACCGGTCGCGAATTTGATCAGTGCACGCAGCATGCGGACGCTCCAAGGCTTCTGGCTCCTCTTCGTCCGCCGTCCGATTCAACTCAAGACAAGGTTTTATGACAACCTCCGCTATCCGGAATTTGTCGAAATATCGTCAGGGCTTGGGTGGCAGGGTCCGCACGAAATCCAGGCTTGTGGAGATCCAGTCCGACAGCGCCTCATCCTCAAGATCTTCCGGTCCGTCCAGAGTGACCCAGCCGGTCATTACACGGCCCGTCACATTCATCTCGCGGGCCCCGGGTTTTGACAGGTTTTCGGCGTACGCTTCGGGCCCGACGCGGACATGCATTTCACCTGCACCAGACCGCAACTCATATGCCCGCCGATCAGGAAGGCGATGCCGCCGAACATGCGCTTGCGCACAGGGTCAGCCCCCTGCAATCGCAATTCGGCCTCCAGCCGGTCTGCCAGATCAGGATCAAATGCCATCGCTCTTTGCCTTGCGCCGGGCCTTGAAGAAAGCGCGCAGGAGATCCGCGCAATCATCGGCCAGGATGCCGGAGCGGACTTCCGGGCGCCAGTGACAGGTGGGCTGTTCGAAGAAGCGGGGGCCATGTTCCACGGCCCCACCCTTCTGGT
>NZLV01000087.1 GCA_002694345.1 Maricaulis sp. | reverse complement strand
CTTGCCCTTATAGGGTTCCGGCGGACGGAAGCGGCGGATTTCAGCCGCCACCTGGCCAACTTTCTGCTTGTCGGAGCCGGAGATTTTCACCTCGGTCGGCTTGCCGCAGGAAATCGTGATGCCTTCCGGGGCGTCATAGATGACGTCGTGAGACAGGCCGAGCGACAGCTTCAGGGACGAACCCTGCATCTGGGCGCGGTAACCGACGCCGACGAGTTCCAGGTCCTTCTCGAACCCGTTCGTGACGCCGTGGACCAGATTGGCAACCAGCGCGCGCTGCATGCCCCACATGGCCCGGGCCTTCTTGGACTCATCCACCGGCTTGACGGTCAGACCGTCTTCACCTTGCGACAGGCTGACCTGCTCGACGATCGGCATCGAGAGTTCGCCCTTCGGCCCCTTCACGGTCAGATTGTCATCCGTCAGCGTGACGTTGACACCGGCCGGGATGGCGACGGGGAGTTTACCGATACGTGACATTGGCGCTCTCCCTTAGCTGACGTGACACAGGATCTCGCCGCCCACATTGGCCTCGCGAGCAGTCGCATCCGACATCACGCCCTTCGGCGTGGAGAGGATGGCGATGCCCAGGCCGTTTTGGACGAGCGGAAGGTCCTTGACGCCGGAATACACACGGCGGCCCGGCTTGGAGATACGCTTGATCTCGCGGATCACCGAGTCACCTTCGAAATACTTGAGTTCGATCTCGAACTCTTTCTGGCCGTTGGCGTGGTCCACTTCCGCGTAATCGCGGATATAGCCTTCGCTCTTCAGCACATCGAGCACGCGGCGGCGCAGGGCCGAAGCCGGCGTGTTCACGGACCGCTTGTTGCGCATCAGCGCGTTACGGATCCGGGTCAGCATATCGCCGAGAGGATCATTCACGGACATGTTTCGTCTCCCTCTCTTACCAGCTCGACTTGACCATGCCCGGGATCATGCCCTGGCTGGCCAGTTCGCGCAGCGCGATACGCGACATACGCAGCTTGCGGTAAAACGCGCGCGGGCGGCCGGTGATCTCGCACCGGTTACGAACGCGGGTAACAGCCGAATTGCGGGGCAATTGGGCCAGTTTCAGCTGAGCAGCAAAACGCTCCTCAACCGGCAGTTCCTGATTGCGCGCGATCGCTTTCAGAGCGGCCCGCTTGGCAGCATAGCGCTGTGCCAGGCGTTCACGCTTGCGATTGCGTTCAACTGCGGAAGTCTTCGCCATTTATATCCTCCTGCGTGCAGAACCCGAGCGGTCCTGCTCTCCTGTTGCGTTAGTTCGAAAACGGAAAATCGAACTCGGCCAACAGGGCCTTCGCTTCCTCATCATTGCCGGCGGTGGTGCAGACAACGATATCCATACCCCGGATCTTCTCGACCTTGTCGTAGTCGATCTCCGGGAACACGATGTGTTCTTTCATGCCCATCGCGTAATTACCGCGACCGTCGAAGCTCTTACCATTGAGCCCACGGAAGTCACGCACGCGCGGCAGGGCGATGGTGATCAGACGATCCAGGAACTCGTACATACGGTCCTGGCGCAGGGTCACCTTCGCACCGATCACCTGCTCCTCGCGGAGCTTGAAGCCCGCGATGGACTTCTTGGCAACCGTCTTGACCGGCTTCTGGCCGGTGATGGCTTCCAGATCCTCAAGGGCACCCTTGATTTTCTTGGAATCCTGGGAGGCTTCGCCGACGCCCATATTGATCACGATCTTGTCCAGACGCGGGATCATCATGTCGTTGGCATAGCCGAACTTTTCCTTCATGCGAGCGCGAATCTCATCGCGATATTTCGCACGCAGGCGCGGAGTATAGGTCGCAACGTCAGACATCGATGACCTCGCCGGATGCTTTGGCGACACGGACTTTCTCGCCCGCTTCATTCGTCGTGAAGCCGACACGGGTCGGTTCGCCGGTTTTCGGATCGGCCAGGGCCACGTTGGACACGTGGATCGGGGCCTCTTTTTCCTTGATGCCGCCCTGCTCCGTCTGGGTCGCACGCGTGTGGCGCTTAACCACATTCACGCCGGCCACGATGACCTTGTTGTCGGACGGCAGCACTTTGGTGACTTCGCCGGTCTTGCCCTTGTCACGGCCGGCGAGAATGACGACCTTGTCGCCCTTCTTGATCTTGGCAGCCATTACAGCACCTCCGGCGCCAGCGACACGATCTTCATGTGGTTCTTGTTGCGCAGTTCGCGCGGAACCGGGCCGAAGATACGCGTGCCGAGCGGCTCGTTATTATTGTTGATGATCACCGCCGCATTGGAATCGAAGCGAATGACGGAACCGTCCTTGCGCTTGATGTCCTTGGCCACGCGAACGACGACGGCCTTGCGGACGTCACCTTTCTTCACACGGCCACGCGGGATGGCTTCCTTGACGGAGACGACAATGATGTCGCCCACGTGGGCATAGCGACGCTTGGCACCGCCCAGCACCTTGATGCATTGCACACGGCGGGCGCCAGAATTGTCGGCTACGTCCAGATTGGTTTGCATCTGGATCATGGCAGATCCTCCTTAGGAAGGGTCCCTTTGCTTAGGCAGAAGCCTGAGCCGGGACGACCTCCCACCGCTTCAGTTTCGACTTGGGTGCACATTCCTGGATCTGGACCGTGTCACCCACTTTGAACGTGTTGGCTTCGTCATGCGCGTGGTAACGCTTGGTACGACGCACCGTCTTGCGCAGCAGCGGGTGGAGGAAGGTCCGTTCCACACGCACCACAACGGTCTTGGCACCTTTGTCACTCACAACGACGCCTTGCAGGATACGCTTCGGCATCGCTTAGCTCCCTTGCTCTTGCTGCGACTTGCGCTCGTTCTGGACCGTCTGGATACGCGCGATATCGCGGCGGATCTGGCCGTAGCGGGCGGTGTTTTCCAGTTGGCCGGAAGCCTGCTGGAAGCGCAGATTGAATTGCTCTTTTTTCAGCTTCAGGAGCGTGTCCGTCAGCTGGTCTTCGGTCATGGCGCGAACATCGACGGCCTTGAGTTCAGACTTGCTCATTGTCCGTGCTCCTACTCGCCCAGGCGGGCGACGATCTTGGTCTTGACCGGCAGCTTCGCAGCGCCGAGAGCCAGAGCCTCACGCGCGACATCGTCGGGAACCCCGTCGATCTCGAACATGATGCGGCCCGGCTTGACCTTGCACGCCCAAAACTCGGGCGAGCCCTTACCTTTACCCATCCGGACTTCGGTCGGCTTCTTGGAAACCGGCACATCCGGGAAGATGCGGATCCACACGCGACCAGCACGCTTCATGTGACGGGTGATGGCCCGACGCGTGGCTTCGATCTGGCGTGCGGTGACGCGTTCCGGCTGCAGCGCCTTGAGACCGTAAGAGCCGAAGTTCAGGGAGTAACCACCCTTCGCCTGACCCTTGATACGGCCTTTGTGCGCCTTGCGGAATTTCGTGCGTTTCGGTTGCAGCATGGCTGTAATTCCTTACGCGGCTTGGCGGCCCGAGCGGGCGCGCTGCTCACCCGAGTCCTGGAGGCGACGCTCCTGGGCCATCGGGTCATGTTCCATGATCTCGCCTTTGTAGATCCAGACCTTGATACCGATGATACCCATCGCGGTCTTGGCTTCGGCGGTTCCGTAGTCGATGTCCGCGCGGAGCGTATGGAGCGGCACGGAGCCTTCCTGATACTGCTCGGAGCGGGCGATCTCAGCGCCACCCAGACGGCCGCCGCACAGGATCTTGCAGCCCTTGGCACCCATGCGCATGGCAGACTGCATCGAACGCTTCATGGCGCGGCGGAAAGCCACGCGGCGCTCGAGCTGCTGGGCGATGGATTCGGCCACCAGATTGGCGTCGATTTCCGGCTTGCGCACTTCGACCAGGTTCAGGAAGACCTCACCATCAACCATCTTCGACAGTTCACGGCGCAGGACTTCGATGTCCGAACCCTTCTTGCCGATCACCACACCCGGACGGGCCGTGTGGATGGTGACGCGGCACTTCTTGTGCGGGCGCTCAATGATGATCTTGGAGACGCTGGCGTTTTTGAGGCGCTCTTTCAGCATCTTGCGGATCTTGATGTCCTCGTGGAGCAGCTTGGCGTATTCGCCAGCGCCGGCATACCAACGGGACTCCCAGGTGCGGTTGACGCCGAGGCGCAGACCGATCGGATTAATCTTCTGACCCATCAGGCGGCCTCCTCGACTTCGCGCACCACGATGGTGAGCTCGGAAAACGGCTTCAGGATCTTCGCGCCGCGACCGCGTGCACGGGCCCGATACCGTTTCATGACCAGGTTTTTGCCGACGAAGGCTTCCGACACGACAAGGCTGTCGATGTCGAGGCCGTGATTGTTCTCGGCGTTCGCGATGGCGCTTTGCAGCAGCTTGCGGACATCCTGGGCAGGACGCTTCGGCGAGAACTGCAGCTGGGCCAGTGCGCGCTCGACCGGAAGGCCGCGGAAGGCCGCGGATCTGCTGGGCCAGCAGGTTCAGCTTCTGCGGGCT
>NZLV01000086.1 GCA_002694345.1 Maricaulis sp. | reverse complement strand
GGTGACCTCGCCGCAGGCCTTTTCGGTCCTGGCGGAGCGGGGTCTGAGCGTGCGCCGTCCGGACCGGACGCTGGCCACGATCGACCATTCCACGCCGACACTGGACTTCGCGCCGGGCGAGACCCCGCCCTATGCGACCGAGGCTGCGCGCCATCAGGTGGAAACCCTGCAGGCCAATGTGAAGGCCCATGGCATCACCCTGCATGGCTGGGACAGCCCGCATCGCGGCGTGGTCCATGTCATCGGACCGGAACTGGGCGCGACCCAGCCGGGCATGACCATTGTCTGCGGCGACAGCCATACCGCCACGCACGGTGCCTTCGGGGCGCTGGCCTTCGGCATCGGCACGACCGAGGTCGGCCATGTCCTGGCCACGCAATGCCTGCTGCAGCGCAAGCCGAAATCCATGCGCATCAATGTCGAGGGCGAGACCGCACCCGGCATCAGCGCCAAGGACATCATCCTAGCCATCATCGCCGAGATCGGTGTCGATGGCGGCACGGGCTGCGTGATCGAATACGCCGGCTCCGCCATCGAGGCGCTGGACATGGATGGCCGGATGACGGTCTGCAACATGTCGATCGAGGCCGGTGCCCGCGCCGGCATGATCGCCGCAGACGAGACCACCTTCGCCTGGCTGAAAGGCCGCGAACAGGTGCCGTCAGGCGCGGACTGGGACAAGGCGATTGAGGCCTGGTCCGACTATCGCAGCGATCCGGGCGCCAGCTTCGACAAGGAGGTCATGATCGATGCCTCCAAGATCCAGCCCATGGTGACCTGGGGCACGGCTCCGGACACCGGGATCGCCGTCGACGCCCCCGTCCCGGAAGCCCGGTCAGCCTCGCACGCCAAGGCGCTGTCCTACATGAAGCTGGAGGCCGGCATGCCGGTGTCCGGCGCCAAGGTGGACCAGGTCTTCATCGGGTCCTGCACCAATTCGCGGATCTCCGATCTGCGCGCGGCCGCGGCCATCATGTCCGGACGCCAGGTGGCCGAGGGCGTGCGCGCCCTGGTCGTCCCGGGTTCCGTCGCCGTGCGGGCCCAGGCCGAGGCGGAGGGTCTGGACCAGATCTTCATCGCGGCCGGAGCCGAATGGCGCCAGCCGGGCTGTTCCATGTGCATCGCCATGAATGGCGACAAGGGCGAGCCGGGCCAGCTGATCGTGTCGACCTCAAACCGCAATTTCGAGGGCCGCCAGGGTCCCGGCGCCCGCACCGTTCTGGCCTCACCGGCCACCGCTGCAGCTGCGGCGATCGCCGGTCATGTCATCAATCCGGCCACACTGACGGAGCCGGCCCATGCCTGAGCAATTCCACACCCTGACCTCGCGCACTTTCGTGATCGACCAGGAAGACATTGATACCGACCAGATCATCCCGGCCCGCTTCCTCACCACGACGACGCGGGACGGGCTGGGCGCGCTGGCCTTCCATGACTGGCGCTATGACAGTGACGGCAAGCCGCTGGAGAATGTCTCGCTGAACGCGCTGGACACCGGCACGCACAAAGTCCTCGTGGCGGGCCGGAATTTCGGCTGCGGCTCCTCGCGTGAGCACGCGCCCTGGGCGCTGCATGATTTCGGCTTCCGCGCCGTCATCGCCTCGGAGATCGCCGACATTTTCCGCTCCAACGCCGCCAAGAACGGGCTGGTCCCGATCGTGGCACCGCAAGAGGCCCATGACTGGCTGATGGCGCATCCCGATGTCGAGATCGAGATCGACCTGGCCAACCAGACCGTCGATCTGGGCAATGGCCCCAGTTTCAGCTTCGAGATCGAACCCTTTGCCAAGCACTGCCTGATGGAAGGTACGGACCCGCTCGGCTTCCTGTCCGCCCAGTCCGACGCCATCACCGCCTACGAGACCCGAAACGCATGACCTACAAAATCACCCTTCTGCCCGGAGACGGGATCGGCCCGGAAGTCACCCAGGTGGCCCGCGCCGTCCTGGAGCATGTCGCCTCCCAGTCCGGTTTCTCCATCAAGTTCACCGAATGCGCCTTTGGCGGCGCCTCGATCGACCAGTATGGCGAGCCGCTGACCGAGAAGACGCTCAAGGCCTGCCAGTCCGCCGATGCGGTCTTCCTCGGTGCGGTCGGCGGTCCGAAATGGGATCATGCGCCGGAACGTCCGGAAGTGGGTCTGCTGGCCCTGCGCAAGGCGCTGGGCGTCTACGCCAATCTGCGTCCTGCCGCCGTGCATCCGGCGCTCGCGGACAAGTCGCCGCTGCGCCCGGACCTGGTCGCCGGCACGGATGTCCTGATCGTGCGGGAGCTGACCGGCGGCATCTATTTCGGCGAGCGCGAACGCAGCGCCGACAAAGCCTCGGACAAATGCACCTATACCCGCGCCGAGATCGAGCGCGTGGCGCGCGTCGCCTTTGAACAGGCCCGCCTGCGTCGCGGCAAGCTGACCTCGGTGGACAAGGCGAATGTGCTGGAGACCTCCAAACTCTGGCGTGCCGTGGTCACGGAAATGGGTCAGCGCGACTTCCCCGATATCGAGCTGGACCACATGTATGTCGACGCAGCCGCCATGCACATGCTGCGGCATCCGGCGAGCTTTGACGTGATGGTCACGGAGAACATGTTCGGCGACATTCTGTCGGACGAGGCCTCCATGCTGCCCGGCTCGATCGGCCTGCTCGGGTCCGCCTCGCTGGGTGACCAGCGTCCCGGCCTGTTCGAGCCGATCCACGGCTCTGCTCCGGACATTGCCGGCCAGGACAAGGCCAACCCGTTCGGCGGGATTGAAGCCGCCGCGCAATTGCTGGAATCCCTCGATGAGGTCGAGGCGGCCAAGCGGGTCCGCGCAGCCGTCAACGCCATGCACGAAGCCGGCGAGTGGACAGGAGATCTGGGCGGCAGCCTGACCTGTTCAGAGGCGGGCGTGAAACTCGTCGAACACCTGGAACGCGAAGCGGTGGCGGCCTAGTCGGCCGCCGCCTCTCCCATCATCCCGTGGCGGTCCATCCAGGCCGCCACGAGATCCGGCCAGACCGCGACCGGCAGACCGGTCGTATAGCGGATTCCGAAACCGTGCCCGCCCGTGTCGAAGACATGCAATTCCACCGGCACGCCGAGCGGCTGGAAGGCCTGGAACACATCCATCGCATTGGGCAGTGGCACGGATGTGTCATTGATCGCGTGCAGGATGAAGGTCGGCGGTGCATCAGCGCGGGCGGCTTCGGCGATATCATAGACCGCCAGCACATCGGCTGAAGGCTCCGGTCCGACCAGCCGGTCACGCGAGCCCTCATGCACGGCCGGACCGGACAAGCGCGTCACGGCATACATCAGGACGGAGACATCCGGCTTGGCCGACAAGTCATCCGCCGCATCGCGCGGGGCATAGACCGGCGCATCGAAACGCGTGGTCAAAGACCCGGCCACATGCCCACCGGCAGAAAACCCGATCACCCCGACCCGGTCCGGATCGACGCTGTAGGCGTCCGCCTGCGCGCGGATCACGCGCATGGCGCGCTGGGCATCCTGAAGGGGCACGTCGCGGCCATTCTCATGGCCCTCATGCGGCAGGCGATAGATCAGGACGAAGACCGTCACCCCGTCCTCATTCAGCGCCTCGGCACTTTCATAGCCTTCCTTGTCGAGCACGACGCGCTGATAGCCCCCGCCCGGGATCATCAGCAGGGCCGAGCCATTGGGCGTTTCCGGCCGGAAGACCTGAAGCCGCGGCTGCGTGATCTGGGCCACATAGCGGTCGCGGATGATGTCCGGCTGTTCGCTGCGCTCGACGATGATTTCCTCGAGCGAACCGGCCAGGGCGGCGCTGCCGGGCGCCGGCGCATCCGGCCAGAGCAGGATTTCCTCATCCGGCTCGCGGTGCTGGGCCAGGGCCTGGGCCGGCCAGACGAGCAGCAAAAGGGCGAGGCAGAGCGGTTTCATCATCAAAAATCTCCCAGATCGCACTGGCCCCGATAGACCAGGTTGGAAAAGCGGGCCTCGCCCGAACCCGCCGCATAAAGGGCCGGGCGCAGGCTGAGAAAATCATAGGCGGTGTTGTGGTGATAGCCGGACACTTCCATCTGGACGTCGAACTTTGTCCAGCGCGCGCCATCCAGACTGTAGTGAAGCGTCAGGAGATGGCGATTGTTCTCCAGCCGCAGGCGCAGGCGGGTCGTGCCGGCCGGGATGTCCTGGCGCCGCCGGCGCTCTTCGCCATAACGGTGCATGACCAGCCCGTCGGCATCAAATCCCAGTCCGGCATAGAGACGGTCATTGTAGAAGAGGAGCAGACCGGCCCGGCAGCCGGCATCGCGTTCGATCGCCACCTCGACCCGGTAGCGCAAATCCCCGGTCACGAAAAACAAGGGGCTGGCGTCGCGCGGCTGCTCGCCCCGGGCCTGCAGATGCAGGACGCCGTCGGACAGGCGCACCCGCTCATAGGCGTCCGCGTCCGGCCGGAAGAAACCCCATTGCGGGCCGAGCCCCTCTCCGGAGAAATCATCGGACAGCGTCAGGCCGTGGGACAGGGCCCGGCCGCCTTGCGGGATCGGGAAGGCCCGGGACAAATCCCCGCCCATCGCCTCGAACCAGTCATCCTCGCGCCAGCGCACAGGCTCGAGCAGGCATTGCCGGCCCAGGGTCCAGAAATCACGCTCATAGCCGTGATAGATCAGATACCAGTCGTCCGCGGTCGGCCCCTCGACCAGGGTCGCATGACCGCGCGACCACCAATCCTCCTCGCGCGACAGGGTGCGGACCTGCGGATTGTTGGGGGCATGTTCCCAGGGACCATGAATGGAGCGGGACCGGGCCGCGATGACCATGTGGCCGGTCGGCGGACCCGCTGTGCCACCCACCGCGGTCAGCATGTAGAACCACGCGCCCCGGCGCAGCATTTTCGGGCCTTCCGGGCAGAAGCACTCGACATCCCAATCGTCGGGATAGCGCCAGGGGTCGTAGACATGCTCCACCTCGCCCGCGAGAGCGAGACCATCCGGTGTCAGGCGGACCCGGTCGCCATTGGACAGGAAGAGATAGCGCTCGCCATCCTCGCCGACGACATGGCCGGGATCGATGTGATCGGGCAGGCCCAGGTCCACCGGCTCGCTCCACGGTCCTTCGGGCCGGTCGGCATGGATGACATAGATGGACTTATGGGTATCCGTGCGGGCCGGAATATAGAGGTAGAAACGGCCCTCATGGACGATCAGGTCCGGTGCCCAGACCGAGCCGATGGGCGTCGTCAGCGCCGGACCGAGCGGCTGCCAGTTCACCAGATCCTGCGACTGCCAGATCAGCAGGCCGGGATAGGCGTCAAAGGTCGAGAAGGTGAGATACCAGCTATCCCCGTGACGGATGATGGACGGGTCGGGATGATCGCCGGCCAGGATCGGGTTGAGGAATGTGCCGTCGCCCCGGTCCGCCTTGCGTTGCCCGTCCGGACCGCGGCCCCAGCGTCCGCAGTCGGACGCCGGAAGAGCGGAGCCCTCAGATGACGGAGCCGTACAGGCCGACAGGCCGAGCCCCGGACCCGCTGCCAGACCCAGGCCGAGGCCCAGGGTTTGCCGCCGCGATATCGTCATGGGTGTCTCTCCCCTCCGTCACCGGGCAAAAAAAGGGCCTGGCAGACCATGCCTGCCAGGCCCCATGCTCGGAGGAAGTCAGTCCGATCAGAACGTGGCGCGGATACCGAAGAGGTATTCCGTACCCGTGTGGTGATAGACGTTCGGCAGATTGCCGGCGTCGTAGATCTGGTGCTCGAACTCATCGGTCAAATTGATGGCTTCGAAGGTCAGATCGATCATGTCATTGAGCTGATAGGACGAGGCGAAGTCGAGATTGAAGCTCGAGTCCACGCCGCGCTCATTGCGACCATTGGAGCTGGCATTCCGCGTCACATACGCATCGCGGTAAGCCGCCGAGACCCGGGCCGACAGACGCTCATCCTCATAGTAAAGGGTCGCGTTGTAGGCGTTCGGCGAGAAGCCGATGATCTCGTCGCTGTCGACATAGGTGTAGTTGCCCTGGAAGCCGAAATTGTGGAACGGCGCCGGCAGGAAGGTGAAGGGCTGCTGATAGGCAATCTCGAAGCCCTGGATGGAGGCGCTGCCACCATTCGACACCTGGCTGATTTCGACAAGCGGGTCACCGCCGGCCTGGATCAGGTTGTAGAGCGGGCTGGAGGCCGGCGGCAGGCTGGCCGGGAGACCGGACAGGCTGTACGCGACTTCCACGGATTGCGAGCTGGTGAAGAAGCTGTCGACGTCCTTGTAGAAGACGGAGACGGCGAACAGGGCTTCATTGTCGAAATACCATTCGAACGACGCGTCATAGGTGGTCGCACGATAGGGATCCAGGCCCGGATTGCCCGCATTGTAGCGGAAGGGAGGGCCATTGAAGCTGTCCAGCGAACCGCCCGGCGTCAGATTGCCCAGGGACGGACGGGCCATCACCTTGGCAGCGCCGAAGCGGACCACGATCTCGTCGGTGAAATCGAAGGCCAGGTTCAGGGAGGGCAGCGTGTCTTCATAGCTGCGCTCGACGGTCACTTCCGTGCCGTTGACGAGACCGGTGGCCGTCGTGGTGGTTTCCACATAGCGCACACCGATATCACCGCGGACCGGGATATCACCCAGCATGGTCTCGAAGTCGGCCTGGATGAAGCCACCCAGATCCTCTTCGCTCACCGAACGCTGATTGCCGGCCTGAACGGAACCCGGGATCGAGTAGATGCCCGCAGCGGCGGCGGCCGCCTGGATATCCGGAACGAGCCAGGCCGTGTCATTGCCGGACGGCATGCCGAGACCGGAACCGAAGCCGGTCAGGACCGAATAGAGACCCGAGGTGATCGGCAGACCGCTGGCGCCGACCGGGCAGGACACGCCCGGCAGGTTACAGACGATGGAACCGTTCGTGTTCTCACGGCGCGCTTCGCGGGATTCGAAGTCGAACTGCTTGAAGCTCAGACCACCGGACAGGGTCCAGCTGTCATTGAGATCATATTCCAGGCTGCCAGCAATGGTGTCGAAGCCATTGGTCACGGACTGCGGACGGTCGCGGATTTCCGTGAAGGCGAACTGGCTCGGATCCGTCACATCCAGGGAGCCGAAGTCGATCGCCGGCGTCTGGAGATTGTTGCGGAAGTCATAGGAGTAGCCCGTCACCACGCCGACGGCGTCGAACAGGATCGTCGTCTGGACCGGGTTGTCGAACTCGGACTCCACCGTACCGGCGATGAAATTACCGCGCAGACGATCAGAGAAGTCGTGGTCGACGTTCAGGGTGAACTGGGTGAACTCGGTGGAGAGCTCGTCATAACGGCCTTCCGAACGGATCGGATGGGTGCCGTTGGAGTTCGGGCTGACGTCGAAATTGCCGCTGTCGATGATATTCAGGCCGCTGTCGACCGTGAAGCTGTTCACATCGAACCGGCTCTGCTGCGAGCGCATGAAGACTTCCAGGAAGTTCTCCGTGCGGGTCGCGTCAAAGCTGGAGTAAAGGGCGTCCAGGGAGATCGTCGTGCTGGCAGCCGGGCGGAATTGCAGTCCACCGGTGATGCCCAGACGCTCCTGCTCATTGGTCAGACGGCCATAGCGCGGGATGCGCGGATGGAAGGCATCGCGCACTTCGACACAGCCCGGGTCGGCGGGGTTGGCGGTGCAATCGACTCCATCGACCGATTGGAAGGTCGCGCCATTGGCCCAGCGAACCGAATTGTTGCCCAGTTCGGGGGTTTCGTAT
>NZLV01000031.1 GCA_002694345.1 Maricaulis sp. | reverse complement strand
GTAGTAAAAGGACACAAAATCGAATTCGCGCCCATCCACGGTCTCGATCACCAATGTCTCGATGTCGCCGAAGCCGGATCCCGCCACGCCAATTGAAGGCGAGTTGCCAGAGCCCCTGTCGACCATCTGGAAAATGGTGCCCTGGCTGGAGGTGAACCGGAAATTGTCCGCATACACGACAGGACTGGGGACGGGCGTGTAGACCGAGAATGCAAAATTCAACTCGACACGGGCCGGTATGGGCTGAGCGCCTGCAACGGAAGCGGAGCAGGCGACAAGGAGGGCTAGAAGCCAAGCCCCCGGCCATCGCAACCGCAAACCTAAGTTTCTACAAACTCTGAATAATAAATATACGAAACCCCGCGCGCGTGTCGTGGATAACACATCGCCCCCCACTCTCCATATAAACAGCAACTTAGCGGAATATCTTCGCGTCGCAAAGCCGCCTCGCAATGCAGACCCACCAAGCAGCGCGGTCAAACCGAAGCCGAGCAGTGTCAGAGGTGTTGGCCGTATGCGAACTTTCGGTCCACCAACCGCATTCCACATACTGCCAATTTCCTGTTATCGGCCTCAGGGAATTCCGACACAACCCACTGAATTGACGCGATTAAATCTGGCTCGAAGTCGGCATTGAGGCCGATTTCGCGCCATTTTCCCTGCGATTTGAGAGAAACAGGGAAACCGCCCTACTCGATCTGCCCGAAACCCCAAACTGAGACCGGCGCGCCAGATTGCGGCCTCAGCGCCGATACGTCACGGTCTGAGCACAGGGAAAAACCCGCGAAGGCGCGGAAACGCCGCGGGAATTGTGCGGCGCCTTTTTATCTAATTGTTTCAAGAAGACAAATGGCGGAGAGGGAGGGATTCGAACCCTCGGTACCCGTAAAGGCACAACGGTTTTCGAGACCGCCCCGTTCGACCACTCCGGCACCTCTCCGCACGGGAGCGGGGGTTTTGGCCGAGGCCCGCGACAAAATCAAGAGGCGAACGCTGTCCGTTTCTGCACTTGATGCCCCGTCCACACTGCCGATTTCATTGACTCTGGCCCGCGCATGCGTATAACGCCCGCTCCTGCTCGCGCGGCCAGTCCGCTCGGGCCCATAAATGATGAACAACGCTCCGGGCATACGGAGTGAAGAAAAAGGACCTCGCCAAGCCTGTAAAACAAGGGCTGGACGGGATCGAAACAAAGGATCGGACGATCATGTTTGCAGTGATCAAGACCGGCGGCAAGCAGTACCGCGTAGCCGCTGGCGACGAAATTCGGATTGAAAAGCTCGACGGTGCGCCCGGCGATACGCTGGCGCTCGGCGATGTCCTCATGCTCGGCTCTGACGCCGGCGTCACGGTCGGTTCCCCGGTCGTTGACGGCGCCCAGGTGATCGGCGAGCTGATCGACACCAACCGCGCCAAGAAGGTCATCGTCTTCAAGAAGCGCCGCCGCCAGAACTACCGCCGCACCAAAGGCCACCGTCAGTGGGGCTCTCTGGTTCGCATCGCGGAAATTGTGGCACCGGGTGCCAAGGCCAAAACGGCCCTGAAGTCGACGACGGCTGCGCCGAAGACCGAAGCCGCCCCGAAGAAGGAAGCCAAGGCTCCGGCCAAGAAGGCCGCGGCTCCGAAGGCCGAGGCCAAGGCTGCTGCGCCGAAGAAGGCTGCTGCCCCGAAGGCCGCCGCGAATGACGACCTGACCCAGCTGACGGGCGTTGGCCCGGCGCTGGCCACCAAGCTGAACGAAGCCGGCATCACCTCCTACGCCCAGATCGCGGCGTGGACCGATGCTGACATGGAGGCCCTCTCCGAGACCATCACCGGTCTCAAGGCGAAAGCCGAGAAGGGCGACTGGATCAACGCCGCGAAAGCGCTGGCGTCGTAATCGGAGGGCTTAACTCATGGCTCACAAAAAAGCAGGCGGCTCATCCCGTAACGGTCGCGACTCAGAAGGCCGGCGCCTTGGCGTCAAGAAGTTCGGCGGCCAGACGGTTATTCCGGGCAACATCATCGTGCGTCAGCGCGGCACCAAGGTGAACCCGGGTGCCAATGTCGGCATGGGCAAGGACCACACCCTTTTCGCCCTTACCGAAGGCCGCGTGAAGTTTGCCAAGAAATCTGGCGGCAAGGCTTTCGTATCGGTTGAACCGATTGCCGACGCAGCCGAATAGGGCAGTCCATGACATAGCCGGACTGTCCGCCTAGCGGGGTCCGGATGTGCAAGATGCACGAAAAGGGGAGACGGGCCACCGCCTCCCCTTTTTCTATGCCTTCTCCCCGAAGGAGCGGACCATGGGTCCCCGGATCGAGACTGAACGTTGCCTGTTGCGCCTGCCGGACATGGACGATGCCCCGGCCGTCGCCCTGTATTGCGGTGATTATGACGTGGCCAAGAACACGGCCCGCATTCCCCACCCCTATCCCCGACTGGGTGCGGAGATGTGGGTTCTCATCACGCGGGCAGGCTGGAAACCGAAGGGCAACCAGTCTTTGACCGTGGAGCATGATGGCCAGGTGATCGGCGGAGGCGGCGTATTCAAACGCACTCCGTCGTCGCAATGGGAGATCGGCTACTGGATCGGCCGTCCCTGGTGGGGCAAGGGTTTCGCAACCGAGATCGGCCAGGCCCTGGTCGATCTGGGCACGAAGACCCTCGGGGCCACCACGCTCACCGCCGCTCATGCCGACGACAATCCGGCCTCCGGGCGCGTTCTGGAAAAGCTGGGCTTCTCCTATACCGGCAAAACCGGACAGCACTTCTCTATGGCCCGCATGGGGTCGACGCGCTGTCTGGACATGGTGTGGAGCGGGGCCTAGACCCGCGTTACCGCCAAGCTGCAGAACAAACCCGCTGAACTTTGGCACCATTGCCTGTATAGACAGGCGCTTCTTGACGCTCGCCTTTTGAAAAGACCGTACCGATGAAATTTCTCGACCAGGCCAAAGTCTATGTCCGCTCCGGAAACGGAGGAGGCGGCTGCGTCTCCTTCCGGCGTGAGGCCTATGTGGAATATGGCGGTCCCGATGGCGGCGATGGCGGCAAGGGCGGCGATGTCTGGGTGGAGGCTGTGGAAGGCCTCAACACGCTGATCGACTATCGCTACAAGCAGCATTTCAAGGCCCAGACGGGCCATCACGGCATGGGCCAGAACCGCACCGGTGCCGGTGGCGAGGACGTGGTCCTGCTGGTGCCGGCCGGCACGCAGATCCTGGACGAGGACAAGGAAGAAGTCCTCGCCGACATGACCGAGATCGGCCAGCGCGTCCTGCTGGCGCGCGGCGGCGATGGCGGCAAGGGCAATACCCGCTACAAATCCTCGACCAACCAGGCCCCGCGCAAATCAACGCCCGGCTTCCCGGGCGAGGAGCGCTGGATCTGGCTGCGCCTCAAGCTGATCGCGGATGTCGGCCTGGTCGGTCTTCCCAATGCCGGCAAGTCGACCTTCCTGTCCGTCGTATCGCGGGCCCATCCGAAAATCGCCGCCTATCCCTTCACCACGCTCTATCCCAATCTGGGTGTGGTTGATCTGGGCCCGGGCTCTCGCTTCATAGTGGCCGACATTCCCGGCCTCATCGAGGGCGCCCATGAAGGCGCCGGGATCGGCGACCGTTTCCTAGGCCATGTCGAACGCTGTGCCTCGCTGATCCACCTCGTGGACGGAACGCAGGAGGATGTCGCCGACGCCTACCGCACGGTCCGTACGGAGCTGGAAGCCTATGGCGCCGGGCTGGACGAAAAGACCGAGATCCTGGCCCTCAACAAGACCGACGCGATGACGCAGGACGACATCGCCGAGAAGAAGGCCGCTCTGGAAGCCGCGTCAGGCAAACCGGTACGCCTCCTTTCCGGTGTGTCGGGCGATGGGATCAAGGATCTGTGCCGGGAGGCCTGGGACGTCGTGCTGGAGGGCCGCGCCGAGGAGAAAGCCGCCGCGCAGGCCGAGGAAGACGGCGGCTGGGCCCCGTGACACGCCCCGCCCTGGCCTCGCTGACATCCATTGTGATCAAGGCGGGCTCGGCGCTGGTACAGGCCGGGCCGGAAGTTCTGTCGGCGATTGCCTCGGACATTGCCCGGCTCCGTGAGGCGGGCGTCAATATCGTGCTGGTATCGTCCGGTGCCGTGGCGCTAGGCCGCGACCGGCTCGGGCTCGACCAGCCTGTGCTCAGTCTGGAACAGAAACAGGCCGCGGCGGCGGCAGGACAGCCACGCCTTGCCGCTGCGTGGGAGGCCGCCTTCGAGCCGCACGGCCTTGTCACCGCGCAGGCGCTGCTGACCCTGGACGTCACGGAGAACCGCCGTTCCTGGCTGAATGCCCGTGCCACACTGCAGACCCTGGCCGAGCTGGGCGCCATCGCGATCGTCAACGAGAACGACACGATCGCCACGGACGAGATCCGCTATGGCGACAATGACCGTCTGGCCGCCCGCGTCGCGCAGCTGATCGGGGCGGACCTTCTGATCCTCCTGTCCGATATTGACGGCCTCTACGATCAAGACCCGCGCCTGCATCCCGATGCACGCTTCATTGCCGACATTCCCCGTATCGATGACCGGATCCATGCCATGGCCGGGTCGGCCAATACAGCGGCGGCGGTCGGCACGGGCGGCATGCGCACCAAGATCCTGGCCGCCGAACTGGCCGCGCGATCCGGCTGCGCCACGGCCATCGCCCTGGGACTGGCTCCCAAGCCGGTCCTCAGCCTGGAAGATTTCGCCCACGGTTCCTGGTTCCATGCGGCCCGCTCATCAGCGAGTGCCCGCAAGGCCTGGATCGCCGGCTCGGTCAGTCCGGATGCCGCCGTGAAGGTGGATGACGGCGCCGTTCGGGCGCTTCGATCAGGCAAATCCCTTCTCCCGGTCGGCATGACAGGTGTCGACGGCCGGTTCGAGCGCGGCGACACGATCCGCATCGTCGATCCGCAGGGCCGGACGATCGGCCGGGGCGTGACGGCCTATGCCGCTGAGGATGCGGCCCGCATCGCCGGCGCGCGGACCGAGGAGATCGAATCCCGTCTGGGCTATCGCCGCGCCAGCGCCCTGATCCATGTCGATGATCTGGTGCTGGATGACTGAGTTCCATTCCTCCGCCCTGCGAACGGAAGCACTGGCACCGGGCATGCGCGTCGGCCTGCTCGGCGGAACCTTCGACCCGCCACATGCCGGTCATCTGCATGCCGCCCGCACCGCCATGCGACGTTTGCAGCTGGATCGCGTCTGGTGGCTGGTCTCCCCGCAGAACCCGCTCAAGAGCCGGCAAGCCAGTGATCTGACCCACCGCATGGCGATGGTCGCCGATCTGGCCCGCGATCCCGGCATGGTGGTGTCCGATATCGAAGCGCGGATCGGTACCACCAAGACGATCGACCTCCTGCACCATCTGCGCAGCCGCAAGCCTGGCGTGAAATTCGTCTGGCTGATGGGAGCGGACAATCTGTCCTCCATCCACCGATGGGCGCATTGGCAGGGCGTGTTTGCAAGCTGTCCGGTCGCCGTGATTGCGCGCCCGACTGATGCGGTCCGCGCGCGCCTCTCCCCCGCCGCCCGCTATTTCGCTGGATCACGGATCCCGGAAAGCGCGGCCGCAACCCTGGCTGACCAGGGCACGCCGGCCTGGACATATCTGACCGCGCGCTTGCATCCGCACGCCTCATCCGATATTCGCCGGGCCCGCCGGCAAAGCCGCTGATCCCGTCTCGTCGCGAGACGCAAAGCGTGCTATGACTGGCGTGTTGTTCAGGATGTCAGAGAGGACACCAGCCCTGTCTACGGAATTATCGCCCCGCAAGGAGCAGGAGTCGGCCGCCGCCGTTCGCGTCACCGGTGACAATACGCATGTCGAGGAACTGGAAACCCTGGTTCTCGATTCACTGGAAGACGACAAGGCCGAAGACATCGTCGCGATTGATCTGCGCGGCAAATCTTCCGTCACCGATATCATGATCGTCGCCTCCGGGCGGTCGGCCCGGCACGTCAACGCGCTGGCCGATCACCTCGTGCGCAAGCTCAAGGACCACGGGTCCGGCAAGGCGCGCGTCGAGGGCATGCAGACCTGTGACTGGGTTCTGATCGATGCCGGCGACGTCATTGTCCATCTGTTCCGTCCGGAAGTTCGCAGCTTCTATAATCTGGAAAAGATGTGGTCGGTCGAACCGGAAGCCTCGGCGTCCTGACGCCGGCTTTCGGACCTGCCTCGTGAAACTGCGTATCGCCGCGCTCAGCCGGATCAAATCCGGCCCGGAGCGCGAGCTTGTCGACACCTATATCGACCGTTGTACCGCCACCGGCCGCCCGATCGGTCTTGGCCCGCTCAGCGAGACCGAGATCGATAATCGCGCCCTCAAGACATCCAGCGATGAAAGCCGTGCCTTGGCCCAGACCCTGGAGCCGGGCGCCAAGCTGATCCTGCTGGACGAGCGCGGAAAGGCCCTGTCCTCACGTCAGTTCGCCAGCCAGATCGAGCGCTGGCGGGATGAGGGGGCTCGCGAGGCGGTGTTCTGTATTGGCGGCGCAGACGGCCACGACCGCAGTGCCCTGCCTCAGCCCGACCTGATGCTGGCATTCGGACCGGCTGTCTGGCCACACAAGCTGGTGCGGGTGATGCTGGCCGAGCAACTGTATCGCGCCGTCTCGATATTGGCGGGATCGCCTTACCATCGTGATTGAGCGTTAACCCGGCCCGCTCTAGCTTGGCATCATGCTCAGCCTCATCGCTGCCCTCTTGCTGGTCCAGACCCAGCCGGCTCCGCCCCCGGATCCGGAAGAGGCCGCGCGCCTGGAGGAGGAAGAGCGGCAGGCCGCGGAACGCGCGGCCGCCATCCGGCGCCAGGCCGAGGAAATGGCTCAGGACATTGCCCTGATGCAGCGGCAACTGGTCGATCTGGGCCAGCGCGTCGGGGCCAACGAAAGCGCCGCACTTCAGACTGAAACCCGCCTGACGGAGCTGGAAGCCGAGGAAACCGAGTTGCTGGCCCGTCTGGCAGAGGACCGGGAAGCGCTGATGACCCTGCTCGCCGCAATCCAGCGCATCGAAAGCCAGGCCCCACCGGCCATCCTTGCCGCGCCGGGCGATGCCGCGGATGCCGCACGGGCCGCCAGCCTGATGGCCGATGTCGCACCGGCCCTGCGTGAGCGGGCTGACGCGCTCGCTGCCCAGCTCTCGCACTTGCGGACCGTCCGGTCGGATATCGAGGCCGAGCAGACCCGCCTGGCCTCCACCGAAGATACATTGGCGGCTCAGAGGCTGGAGCTGGAAGTCCTGATCGCTGAACGCCGGGGTCTGGAGGCGCGCCGCCGCAACGAGGCGGTCGAGCTGCTGGCGGTGGCTTCTTCTGCGGGTGAGCGCGCCCGATCCATCCGCAGCCTGATCGGTGAACTGTCCCGCATGGCCGAGGTCACGCCGAGCCTCAATCCGCGCCGTCTCGAGATCGCTGACGCCATCCCCGCCCCGCGGATGCGGCCGACACGGGACATGGTCGCAGCACGGCCACCACCGGCACCCTTGCAGACGCTGCGCTTTGCCGATGCCCGGGGCCGCCTGCAATCACCGGCCAGCGGTGCGATCACGCGGCGTTTCGGTCATGTGGCCGAAGATGGCACACGGTCTGACGGAATTTTCATTCGGACCCGTCCCAGAGCGCAGGTAGTCTCTCCCTTCGATGCCCGTGTCGAGTTCGCGGGACCGTTCAACACCTACGGCGGTCTCTTGATACTGAATGTCGGGGATGACTACTATATCGTGCTGGCTGGCATGGCGGTGACCTATGCCTCTGTCGGCCAGAGCGTTTTGGCAGGGGAACCTGTCGGTGCCATGCCGGACCAGTCTCAACCGGCACCGGATTTGTATCTGGAACTGCGACGAGACGGTGATGCGATCGATCCGGCCCCTTGGATCCGGACAGGCGCAGAGGCCGGTTAAGGATATCGCGCTCAAAGGACGCGAGTACGCATGCGGATCAATGTCTTCGCTTCCATGGTCGCCTTTGCTGTCGGCGCCGTGGCCATTGCGGTGTCTGCCGAAGGTAGCCAGGAAGACCGGACGGAAACTTTCCGTCAGCTGGAACTTTTCGGGGATGTGCTCAGCCGGATCGAGGCGGACTATGTCACCGACACAGACCAGGCCGAGCTCATCGAGGCCGCGATCGAAGGCATGCTGACCTCGCTGGATCCGCACTCGATCTATCACAATCCCGACAGCTACGAAGATCTGCGCGTCTCCACCCGCGGCGAATATGGCGGCCTGGGCATGGAAGTGACGCGTCGTGATGATTTCATCACCGTGGTCTCTCCGATCAGCGAAACCCCGGCGGAACGCGCCGGCCTGCGCACCAATGACCGCATCATCGCGGTCGATGGCGAAAGCATTATCGGTGTTACCGTGGACGAGGCCGTGGAAATGATGCGCGGCGCCGTGGGTGAGCCGGTCACCATCACCATCGCCCGCGCCGAAGAGGATCCGTTCGACGTGACCCTGGTGCGCGACACCATCCCGCTCCGGACGGTGGCGACCCGTATTGATGAGGGCGTGCCCTATATGCGCATTGCCGGCTTCAACGAGCGCACAACCGAAATGGTCCATGAAGGCATCACGGAGCTGCAGGAAGAATATGGCGCGGCACTGCCGGGCCTGATCATCGACATGCGCTATAATCCGGGCGGTCTGCTCGACCAGGCCATCGGGGTCACCGATGTCTTCCTGGATGGTGGCGAAGTCGTCTCCACCCGTAATCGCGATCCGCGTGAGACCCAGCGCTACAATGCCCGCCCGGGTGATCGCCTGAATGGCGCACCGATCGTCGTCCTGATCAATGAAGGTTCAGCCAGCGCCGCGGAGATTGTCGCCGGCGCCCTGCAGGACCGCGAACGCGCCGAACTCGTCGGCATGACCAGTTTCGGCAAGGGCTCGGTCCAGACCATCATTCCGCTGCGCGGCGGCCGTGACGGTGCCCTGCGCCTGACGACGGGCCGCTATTACACGCCCGCGGGACGGTCTATCCAGGCCACCGGGATCATCCCTGACATCGAAATTTCCTCCTGGGAACTGGAAGATGCGGACCCTGAGCACAGCGCTCCGCAGATGTCCTCTGAGGCGGACCTTCCGGGCGCGCTGGAAAATGAAAGCGGTGAGCATCGGGTCGATACAGATGTCGCGTCGGTGGAACAGCCGCCGGCTGACTGGCCCGAGGATGAGGATTACCAGCTCAGCCGGGCTCGCGAGATCCTGCGTTCCATGATGGAAAGCCAGCAAGCCGCTCTGCAATAGGGCGTCAATTGAGATAACGGCGTTAACCGTTTCTTTCAGAGCCTCCGGCATCCTGACGTGTGAGAGGGTGTGTCCGCTACGGACACACCGACACGCCAACCGCCACGGGCCTGCGCCGAAATGCCGACCGCCGTCCTCCGACACGCCCAGCCCCTGCTGACCCTTCGCGCCCCGATTTTTGCGGGCATGGCGACCGCTGGCCTTTTGGCCTTGGGACTGGCCGGTGTGGCCCTGTTTGGCGAAGCCAATACCGAGATCCCGACTGCGCGCGGCCGGTTTGACCCGGCACCAGTGATTACCGCCGAGGCCGGGCACGGCACCGGACACGACACGGCGGGCGCCCCGATCCGTTTCCTGGAGCCGGACGAAGGCGATGATATCACCCTGGACGGGGTGCATGACGGTTTCGAAGCCACGCCGGCACCCGCTGCGCCGAGCCATTCCGGATCAGACCCGGCTGATGCCGAAGCGCGCCACGCTGCCGAGACCCACCAGGTCGCCGCCGCCAACCCGAATGCCTTGCCCCGAGCCCCGATGGCCGGCCTGACGGAACCGGGACCGGGCGGCCCCCTGCCAAAGATTGCCCCGGACGGGACTCGTCCGTCGCGTGCCTACGCCCGCCCCTTCCACGGCGACCCGGGCGCGCCCACGATTGCGGTCGTGATCGGGGGGATGGGCCTGAACGCTGCGGTCACGCAAGCCGCCATCGACGAGCTTCCGCCAGAAGTGGCTCTGTCGTTCGCGCCCTATACCCGGGACCTTCAGACCTGGATCAACCGCGCGCGCGAAGCGGGCCATGAAGTGCTCATCGAAGCGCCCATGGAGCCGTTCGACTATCCCAATAATGATCCGGGGCCGCATACACTGCTGGCCGACGGGTCCGCTGAAGAAAATGCCCGACGCCTCGCTTGGGTCATGAGCCGTGCGACCGGTTATTTTGGCGTCACCAACTATCTCGGCGCCCGCTTTTCAGCATCACCGAGCGCACTGTCGGACGTGTTCGAGCAGCTGGAACACCGCGGCATTGCCTTCCTGCATGACGGTGCCGGCCGCCGCGCTACGGTCGAGGGCGCGGCACGGTCAGCCGATCTGGAATATGCCATTGCCGACCGCATCCTGGACGAGGATTTGAGCCCGGATGCCATTGATGAGCGTCTCCTCGCGCTCGAGGCCCTGGCGCTCCAGAATGGCGCGGCCCTGGGTTCAGGCTTTGCCTACCCCGCGACCGTGGAACAGATCCGGGACTGGACAGACAGTCTCGACCTGAGAGGCTATCAGCTGGCTCCGCCATCGGCCGTGATGGCCCGGCGCCGCCTGGAAGCCCGTCTGGCTGATGAGGCGCGGTCCCATGAACCCCGGCAGACCGAACCCAACCGGGCACCGGTCCGTACCAATGTCGGCCCGCAGCATGGCGCAGCCGAAGAAGATGGTCACGCCGCGCCCGCGTCCAGTGGTCACTGATGTCTGAGCCGGATCCGTGGCCACACCACCGGCCCAATGTCGGCATTGCCCTGTTCAATGAAAGCGGCCAGGTCTGGCTGGGTCGCCGGGACGGCACGCCCGGCCCCTGGAACTGGCAATTGCCCCAGGGCGGGATCGATTCCGGTGAGGACGCGAGGGCCGCAGCCCTGCGCGAGCTTGAGGAAGAAACCGGTATTCCCGCCAGCGCGGTCACCATCCTCGACGAGATCCCCGGATGGGTCGCTTATGACTACCCGCCAGACGTTCGCGAGGATCCGCGCTTCGTGAAGAAGCGCCATCTGGGCCAGAAGCAGCGCTGGTTCGCCTTGCGCTTCCACGGCAGTGACAGCGATATCGACCTGGAAAGCCATGCCGAGGTCGAGTTCGATGCCTGGCGGTGGGGCGAGCTGGCCGAAATCCCCGACCTGATCATCCCTTGGAAACGGGATGTCTATGTCCGGGTGGCCGACGCCTTCCAGCACCTCGCCAAAGCCTGAGCCACAACGAAAAAGGCCGCCCCGAAGGAGCAGCCTTTTGTGTGTCTTTCAATACGAAGCCTAGTTGGCCAGAGCGGCCTGCATCGCTTCATACTTGGCCACCAGGCCTTCAGCGTGTTCACGCTCCTCCTCATCCTTGGCCGTCGCCACGTCTTCGCGGGCGTCGGACAGGTCCTGCGCCAGCTTGTCCGCGTCGATTTCCGACATCGGAATGGCTTCCTCGGCGAGGATGGTCAGGCCCGCCGGCGTCACCTCGGCGAAACCGCCATGGATGAATGTGCGCTCGGTGGAGCCGTCATTCAGGACCGCAATCGCGCCCGGACGGATCACCGACATGAAGGGGGCGTGGTTCGGCAGGACACCGAAATCACCCTCTTCACCCGGCACGACCACCTGGTCGACATCGCCCGCGAACAGGCGGCGCTCCGGAGAGACGAGATCGAAATGGAGTTTGTCAGCCATGTCGGCTCTCTTTCATCCATCGTTCGAGATGGCACCGGTAGCGGGGCCATCCTATCCCTGACCTTCTGAGGTGACAGAAAGGTCAAGGTCTTCCAAGTCTGAGTTCACGAACAAGCGTGTCTTGTCACTGAACTCGATAATCACTTCCTGACCGCGTGGACGGAAGATTCGGGACACGGACTTCGCTCCGAGGAGCTGGTTGAGCCGGCCTTCCTCTTCCTCCAGCGTCATTCAGATCAAGCAGCTTCCGCGGCCAGTTTCTCGGCCTTCTTCACAGCATCTTCGATCGTGCCGACCATGTAGAACGCCGCTTCCGGCAGGTGGTCGTATTCACCGTCGCAGATCGCCTTGAAGCCCTTCACGGTTTCCGCGACCGGCACCTGGATGCCCGGGAAGCCGGTGAAGATTTCGGCCACGTCGAACGGCTGGGACAGGAAGCGCTCGACCTTACGGGCGCGCGCCACGGTCATCTTGTCCTCTTCGGACAGCTCGTCCATGCCCAGGATCGCGATGATGTCCTGCAGGGCCTTGTAGCGCTGAAGGATTTCCTGAACGCGACGGGCGGTGGCGTAGTGTTCTTCGCCAACAATGCGCGGTTCCAGGATACGCGAAGTGGAGTCCAGCGGGTCCACGGCCGGGTAGATACCCTTTTCCGAGATGGCGCGGTTCAGAACCGTGGTCGCATCCAGGTGGGCGAAGGTGGTGGCCGGGGCCGGGTCGGTCAGGTCATCGGCCGGCACGTAAACGGCCTGCACCGAGGTGATCGAACCCTTGGTCGTGGAGGTAATGCGTTCCTGCAGCGCACCCATGTCGGTGGCCAGGGTCGGCTGGTAACCCACGGCGGACGGGATACGGCCCAGCAGGGCGGACACTTCGGCGCCGGCCTGCGTGAAGCGGAAGATGTTGTCCACGAAGAACAGGACGTCCTTGCCTTCCTCGTCGCGGAAATATTCCGCCTGGGCGAGACCGGACAGGGCGACGCGGGCACGGGCGCCCGGCGGCTCGTTCATCTGGCCGAAGACGAGGGCGCAACGCGAACCTTCGGTGGAACCGTTGTTTTCCTTCGGATCCTTGTTCACGCCGGATTCGATCATTTCCCAGTACAGGTCGTTACCCTCACGGGTCCGCTCACCCACACCGGCGAAGACCGAGTAGCCGCCGAACATCTTGGCGATATTGTTGATCAGTTCCTGGATCAGAACCGTCTTGCCGACGCCGGCGCCGCCGAACAGGCCGATCTTACCACCCTTGGCGTACGGGCAGAGCAGGTCGACGACCTTAATGCCCGTCGGCAGGATTTCAGCCGCCGTGGCCTGCTCGTCAAAGGACGGGGCCGGACGGTGGATCGGAGCGCGCTGCGTGTAGGACACGTCACCGGCTTCGTCGATGGCTTCACCCGTGACCGACATGATGCGGCCAAGCGTGCCCGGGCCAACCGGAACCGTGATCGGCGAACCGGTATCGGTCACCGCGGTGCCGCGCTGGAGGCCTTCGGTGGCGTCCATGGCGATCGTACGGACAGTGTTCTCGCCGAGGTGCTGGGCGACCTCGAGGACGAGCGTCTTGCCGTCATTGGTGGTTTCAAGGGCGTTGAGGATGTCCGGCAGACCGCCTTCGAATTCAACGTCCACAACAGCGCCCGTAACTTGGGCAATGCGGCCTTTAAGAGTGCTCATAGCGGGTCTTTCCTCTCGCCTAGAGGGCCTCGGCGCCGGAGATGATTTCAGTCAACTCCGTGGTGATCTGCGCCTGACGCGTGCGGTTATAAACAAGGTTCAGTTTGTCGATGAGTTCGCCGGCATTGCGCGTGGCGTTGTCCATCGCAGCCATTTTCGCGCCCATCTCGCCAGCGACATTTTCCAGCAGGGCCGAAAGAATGACGGTGTCGGCATAACGCGGCAGAAGCGTGTTCAGGATGACTTCCTCATCCGGCTCCGCTTCATAGACAGCACCCGCCAAGTCGGGACGGTCGACGCCTTCGTCGATCGCATCGATAGCAGGGATCAGGACTTTGGCGCGCGGCTTCTGCGAGATCACGGACTCGAATTCGGCCGAGACCAGTTCGCAAACGTCGAATTCACCGTTTTCAAACATGAAACGGATCTTTTCGCCGATCTTGCCGGAGGTGGCACCGGTAATCGTCTTCTCGCCGGACAGGTCCATGCGCTCGACAATCAGTTTGGCGTACTGGCGTTTCAGCTGATCGCCGCCCTTCTTGCCGACACAGATCAGTTTCACGTCCTTGCCAGCGGCCTGGAGCGTGGTGATCCGTTCGCGGGCTTTCTTCACGATATTCGTGTTGAAGCCGCCGCACAGACCCCGGTCTGCCGTCATGACGACGAGCAGATAGGTGTCCGACTGACCGGTGCCCACCAGGAGCGGCGAGGCTCCCGGGGTGCCGGCCATGGCGGTGGAGAGGTTTGCCATCACGGCCGCCATGCGCTGGGCATAGGGACGCGCGGCCTCTGCCGCTTCCTGCGCACGGCGCAGTTTAGCGGCAGCAACCATCTGCATCGCCTTGGTGATCTTCTGCGTCGACTTGACGCTTTCGATCCGGTTTTTGAGATCCTTAAGGCTGGCCATTCGGCTCTCCTTGGCGGTTGGTCCCGATCAGGTTCACGCGAAGTGTTCGGTGAACTTTTCGAGGGCCGCCTTCAGCTTGCCTTCGGAGTCGTCGGTCAGTTTCTTTTCGTCGCGGATCGAAGCCAGAAGCGCGGCGTGCTCGGCGTGCAGGTGGCGCAGCAGGTCCGCTTCGAAACGGCCGACATCTGCGGTCGGCACACCATCGAGATAACCGCGGGTACCGGCGTAGATCACGCAGACCTGTTCTTCCATCGACAGCGGCGAGAATTGCGGCTGCTTCAGAAGCTCGGTCAGACGCTGACCACGGCTCAGCAGTTTCTGCGTCGCGGCGTCGAGGTCGGAGCCGAACTGGGCGAAGGCCGCCATTTCGCGGTACTGGGCCAGTTCACCCTTCATCTTGCCGGCAACCTGCTTCATCGCTTTGGTCTGGGCGGCAGAGCCCACACGCGACACGGACAGACCGACGTTCACGGCCGGGCGGATGCCCTGGTAGAACAGGTCGGTTTCCAGGAAGATCTGGCCGTCGGTGATCGAGATCACATTGGTCGGGATGTAGGCCGACACGTCATTGGCCTGGGTTTCGATGACCGGCAGAGCCGTCAGCGAACCATTGCCATTGTCGTCATTCAGCTTCGCAGCGCGCTCCAGCAGACGGGAGTGCAGGTAGAAGACGTCACCCGGATAGGCTTCGCGGCCCGGCGGGCGGCGCAGCAGCAGGGACATCTGGCGATAGGCGACGGCCTGCTTGGACAGGTCATCATACACGATCAGGGCGTGCATGCCGTTGTCGCGGAAATATTCGCCCATGGCGCAAGCCGTGAACGGCGCCAGGAACTGCATCGGCGCCGGGTCGGACGCGGTCGCCGCAACGACGATCGTGTAGTCCAGGGCACCGTTTTCTTCCAGCACCTTCACGATCTGGGCGACCGTGGAGCGCTTCTGGCCGACAGCGACGTAGATGCAGTAGAGCTTGGCGCTCTCATCATCGCCTTCGTTGATGGCTTTCTGGTTCAGGATGGTGTCCAGCGCAATCGCGGTCTTGCCGGTCTGGCGGTCACCAATGATCAGTTCGCGCTGGCCACGGCCAACCGGGATCATGGCGTCGATCGCCTTGATGCCCGTTGCCATCGGCTCGTGCACGGATTTCCGCGGGATGATGCCCGGGGCTTTCACGTCCACGCGGCGGCGCTCGGCGACGTCGGTCAGCGGACCCTTGCCGTCGATCGGCTCACCCAGACCATCAACGACGCGGCCCAGGAGGCCCTTGCCGACGGAGGTGTCCACGATGGAACCCAGACGCTTGACGGTGTCGCCTTCCTTGATGCCCCGGTCATCGCCGAAGATCACGCAGCCGACATTGTCGCGCTCGAGGTTCAGGGCCATGCCCTTGATGCCGCCCGGGAACTCGACGAGCTCACCGGCCTTCACCTCATCGAGGCCATAGACACGGGCGATACCGTCACCGACGGACAGCACGCTACCAACGTCCGAAACTTTCGCTTCGGAGCCGTAATTCTTGATTTGATCCTTGAGGATCGCAGAGATTTCTGCGGCACGGATGTCCATGGACCTAGGCCTCTTTCATCGCGGTCTTCATCCCATCCAGCTTGGTGCGGAGGGAGGAGTCGAACATGCGGGAGCCGACCTTCACGATCAGCCCGCCCATCAATTCAGGCCGCACATCCGTGCGGACCTCGATTTCGCGCCCGAAGGCACCCTTCAGCGAAGCCGCCAGGGCCTCGGTCTGTTTCTTGGTCAGCGGGGCAGCCGTCTGCACATCCGCCGTCACCACACCGCGGTCGGCAGCGGCCAGCGCAGCGTAGACGCTCGCAACCTTGCCCAGGTCACCAGCGCGACCATTGCGCGCGGCAACACCGAAAGTGTTGGTGGTCAATTCATTGAATTTGGCCTTCTCCGCCAGCGCCTTCAGGACAGAAACCTTGTCCTCGGCAGCATGAAGCGGCGAAGCCAGCGCCCCGGCCAGTTCGGGGGAGGAATCGAGCATCGCGCGGAAGGCCGTAAGGTCAGCCTCCACCACATCTGCGGCACCCGAAGATTTGGCCAGCTCGAACAGGGCGGTCGCATAGCGACCGGCTGCGTGGGCTGTCATGGCGTCTGCACCGGTGTTCACCGTGACGTCACTCTCTAGTTGGATCTGCACCTGGGCTCATCGGGACGATGCAAGTGCTTGTTATTCAACGACTTTGTTAAACCCGAATTTTGTGCTGCGGCGCACGCCCCTCAAGGTTCGGCGCTGCGATAGCACAGGGGGGAGCGGGCAGCAAGCCAGATAGGCGGG
>NZLV01000085.1 GCA_002694345.1 Maricaulis sp. | reverse complement strand
GTTTTTATGACGGGAATCAAGGTTTGGCGCTGCGAATAAATCAAGAGCGCGTTAAGTCAGAGATTTCAATTTCACCACCAGGTCGAAACTTGATCGGGAAAATTTATGTATACTTTTCTCTGTTCTTTTCTGTCTGGCGGAATTGCGATTCAATGCAGACGCAATACAGGTGATATCAATTCATCCAGGCGTGCAAAGAGGACTTCAGGCGCAAACCTGCTCTGAGTTGATATCGGTCAGGCCGGGAAGGTCATCCGTGGCGGAGCGTGCGCGCTAGCGCTCCCAGTAGTTTTCGTCTGCGTCGCCAGCGTCATCATCCACATCAGCGGGGGGCATATCCTGCTCGTCCTCAAAGCTGGCGCTGGCGTCCTCTTCCTCGCTCGCGACTTCCGTGAGGTCATAGACAGCAACACTGGTGGCCGAGACCGGCTCGAAGTCCGACTTGTCGTTCTCGCTCACCGGTGCCTTGCCGCCGCGTCGATACAGCATGGCGCCAAACAGGGCGAACAGGATGATCGCGGCGTAGAGGAACAGGGCGGAGGGGCCCAGCAGGGCCATGATGACACCGGCGAGAAGCGGACCCAGCATGGTCCCGAAGCCGTAGGCCGTGAGGATGCCGGACATCATGTTGGCGGCCTGTCCCTCGGGGGCCCGGTCTGCGGCATGGGCGACAGCAATGCCGTAATAGGACTGGGCACCGGCACCCCAGATCGCCGCGACGGCGAAGATCACGAGCAGCGGCAGTACGCCGGACAACAGGCCCAGAGCGAGAGCGGAAACACCAGCAGTCAGGGCCAGTCCGGCAATGACGATGCGTCGGTCCATCCGGTCCGAGAGCAAGCCGGCCGGCCATTGGGCCAGAACGGATCCGCCGACCAGACAGGCATTGAACAATGCGGCTGTCTGGACCACGGATTCCGTGCCCATGCCACCCACGAAGACGGCATAGAGTTGCATGACCGGGCCATTGACCAGTCCTGCTGCGAGAGCCGCGATGATGGCCGATGGTGCGATCTGGAAGACCTTTCGCGGTCCGAAGCGTTCCGAGCTGGGCGGGGCAGGTTGGGCGCGATTGGTTGCGGTGGCAGGGATCAGGCTGGCCGTGTAGAGCGCAGCGACAACCAGGAAGCCGGCGGCGACGCCGGGTTCGATGCCGGCAACCAGGAAGGGGCCGATGATGAAACCAATTTTCCCGGAGACCAGATAGAAAGCCAGGATGGCACCGCGGCGATCCGGCGGGGCAGCATCCGCAACCCAGCTTTCACCGGCAGCCAGGAAGCTGGCGACGCACAGCCCCATGATGAACTGCATGACCAGCCACCAGGCCGTGGCCGAGGACACATAGAGCGCCGCGACCGCGATGGCTGTGACGGCTGCGAAGCCGGCGATGGCGCGGATATGGCCGATCCGGGCAATTTCCCGCGGGGCGAAATTGGCGCCCAGAAGAAAGCCCGTCGCATAGCCGGCTACGATGATCCCGATCTTGAAGGATGAGGCTCCGGAACTGATCAGCGAAAGCGGGCCGACGACTGACAGGGCGCCTGCCGCCATTTGCAGGATGGCGAGGGCCGCGACGATGGCGGCCACATTGCGATAGCTTTCAGTCGCGGAGTGCGGTGTCTCGGGTGTCTCGGAGAAGTCGGTCATCAATCCCACAGGGTTGCGCTTGGCCGGAGGCGCCAAGCTTCCCGCATCCCTGCCGGGCATGCAACCGGCTCAACCGGTCTAAACTGGCAATTCCGTTGTGTTCTTGATGGCTTCCATGGCGAAACTGGCCGATACATCGGACAGGGGCGCGATGGCGATCAGCTTCTTGTAGACCGCGTCATAGGCTTTCACATCCGGCAGGCAGAGCTTGATCAGATAGTCGACATCGCCGCTGAGCCGGTAAAATTCGATCACTTCGGGCATGCGTTTCACGCCCTCTGCGAAGCGGGTCAGCCAGTCTGCATCATGATGGCTGGTGCGCACGGTGATGAAGAGGGTGGCCTGCAGGCCGAGCTCCTCTGGGTCGAGCAGGGCGACGTGTTTGCGGATGATCCCGGCATCGGCCAGGCGCTTCAGCCGACGGGCGGTCGGGGTGGCGGACAGGCCGATCAGGTCGGCCAGTTGCTGGACCGTGCGATCAGAGTCGCTCTGAATCGCTCGCAATATCCGCAGGTCGTAGTCATCAAGCTCCATGGTTGGCGATTATGGCAGTGAAATTCACTAATGTCGCGCCATGGATGTAGCGAGAATTGGTGATTATCGCTGCGCGCTTTGTGCTTTTCTGGTCAAACCATGCCAGATACTGCTTTTTTTGAC
Source organism: Maricaulis sp. (assembly GCA_002694345.1). Lineage (GTDB taxonomy): Bacteria > Pseudomonadota > Alphaproteobacteria > Caulobacterales > Maricaulaceae > Maricaulis. The sequence continues at coordinate 3,185 of NZLV01000085.1, read as the reverse complement.
CCCGACACCTCGAACTCAGCCCTGCGCGCCGTCCGTTCCGGACTGGTCGGTACAGGGCGTGTGCTGACCACGCCCTTTGGCGCCAAGCCCTTTCTCTACGCGGACTACACGGCGTCCGGCCGGGCCTATGCACCGATCGAGCGGGTGATGGCGCAGCTGGCGGCGGATTATGCCAATCCGCACACCGAGGACAGTGCCACCGGGCGGGCCTCGAATGCCTGGTTGCGGGAGGCCGAGCAGGTGATCAAACGCGCGATCCATGCCGGGCCGGATGATTGTCTGGTGGCGTGCGCGGCGGGGGCGACGGGGGCGATCCACAAGCTCCAGGAAATCCTGGGCCTGGCGATTCCGCCGGCGTCTCGCAAGGCGTTGGGCATTGCTTCGGACCATTGCGTGGACAGCGTGGTTTTTCTGGGACCCTATGAACACCATTCCAACGAGCTGAGCTGGCGGGAGAGTCTGGCAGAGACAATCTCCATCCCGCTGGATGCCTCGGGCGGCATCGATCTGGATGTTCTGGCGCGCGAGCTGAGTGATCCGCGGCATGCCGGAAAGCGGAAGATCGGTGCCTTTTCAGCGGCTTCCAATGTGACGGGCGTCAAAAGTGATGTGCCGGCGCTGGCGCGGTTGCTGCACCGCCACGGGGCCATTCTCTGCCTGGATTGTGCCGCGAGTGCCCCCTATCTGCCGATCGACATGCACCCGGAAGATGATCCGGAGGCGCGGATCGATGCGGTGTATTTCTCGCCGCACAAATTCATCGGCGGGCCAGGCAGTTGCGGTCTGCTGGCCTTTGATGCAGCGCTCTATGATGTCAGTTTGCCGCCGACCCAGAGCGCGGGCGGAACGGTCCGCTATGTCTGGCCGGATGGGCATGATTTCATTGATGATATCGAGGCGCGGGAGCGGGCCGGGACGCCCGGCTTGCCGCAGTTCGTTCGGGCGGCCCTGGCGCTTCAGCTTCAGGCGGAAGTCGGACATGACCGGATTGCCCAGCGCGAGCATGTGGCCCTGGAAGCGGCCTTTGAAGCCTGGGCAGATCATCCCCGGATCGACATTCTGGGCCCCCAGGACCCGGAGCGGCGGATCGGAATTGTCTCGTTCAATCTGAGAGATAGCGAGGGAAACACGCTGCCGCCGCGTCTCGTGACGCGCTTGTTGAACGATGTGTTCGGGGTCCAGTCCCGGGCCGGATGCTCTTGCGCGGGACCCTATGGCCATAGCCTGCTCGGGCTGGATGCAACGGCCACGCAGGCGATCCGGCGCCAGGTTCTGGCGGGCGAAACCGGTGCGCGGCCGGGGTGGTGCCGGGTCAGCCTGCACTGGGCGATGGCCCCGGAAGAGGTCCAGTACCTGATCGAAAGTGTCCTCTTCCTGGCTCAGAACGGATCCGCATTGGCATCACACTATGTCTGCGACCGGGTCACGGGGGCATGGCGGCACGATCAGGACCGGTGTGAAACGGGCTTGTTTCCGGACTCCCTGCTGACTGCGGCGGACGCGGGTGCATTGCCGGAGCTTCAGGTCGAGGATGAGGCCGGAATTGCCCGGTTGCGCCGGCAAGCGATGACGGAGGCCCGTGCGATGGTGGAAACGCTCAGCGCGGACGCCGGTATTTGAGAACACCCTCGGCGGCGAGCAGGGCATCGATCTGTTCCTGCTGCTGCGATGAGGGGGGCGTCAGGCGGGGATAGAGCGGTGCTTGTCCCTGCCGATCATCGACCCAGGGCGCGTCCCACAGCTCGGTGGCGCGGATGAAGGCGCGGGCGCGGTCTTCACCGCCGGTTTCCAGGCAGCCGATCAGACAGGTGTCGACATAGGTTTGCGGGATCGGGTGATCCGCGTCGGCACTGACCTGTTCGCGATTGACCACGATCCAGTAGCGCCCGTCCGGCAGGGGCGGGGCCGACCGGTCGGCGGGATGAACGCTGGCGGGATCGATCTGGGTGAAGACATAGCCGCGCTCGCGGTGGCGCAGGGCGTCGGTGATCTCGGTGGGCACAAGCGCGGCATGGAGCACGGCATGGCGCACCGGCCGGACACCGGCATAGGTCGCCTGTTCATCGCCATAGCGAACCGTCCAGCCGCGTTTCCAGCCTTCCGCCACGACCGGCACGACATCCGTGGTGATGCCGGAATAGGTGGTGCGGCTATAGGCACTGAGCAGGCTGCCATATCCGACCATGTAGTCACGCATCGCCCGACAGACCTCCCAAACGCGAACGGCGCGAGCTTGCGCCCGCGCCGTCCATCTTGGCGTTTCACACCTGTGCGTCCAGCCCGTTACTGCGAACGGCGGCTGCGGGTGGAGTAGCTGGAAGAATAGCTGGCCTGGGCGACCGGCACTTCTTCCGAATAGGTCTGCTCGGCCGGCATGTCCGTGCCGTACAGATAGGTGCGGGCCTGAGCGACCGGAGCCGAATTCGGCTGGTGCTGGTTCTGCGCCACCGGCGGAATGTCGGCCTGGGCCGGCGGGTTGTAGCCCGGCAGGTCGATATCGGTGCAGTCGACCAGACGCCATTCCCAGCGCTCTTCGGTGCGCATGGAGTAGCGGGTGACGGTTTCCGTTTCCATCGGGATCACACGGCTGTCGACCGAAGCGTGACGGTCTACGACCTGGACCTGGTAGGTGTCGCGCATTTCCTCGATCGGAACCTGCTCGACACGGGCTTCCTGGACCAGGACATCGCGGGTGATCGTGGCGTACTCGGCCGGATGGCTGACTTCGCGGATCTCTGCCGGTGACACCACGATATTGCGGGTCACGGTCTGGTATTCGCCCTCTTCCTCGACGAGACACCAGACTTCGCCGGTTTCGCTGTCAAAGCGCGTCATCTGGGCGCCCGGCGTGTAGCCGCGGCGCCAGACCATGCGGGGCTCGCGCACCATGATGGTCTCGGTCACCGTTTCATGGACCGCCGGCTCCACCATGTATTCCACATAGGAGGGACGGACCTGGACGGTCTCGGTCACCGTTTCATAGACCGGCTCGTGGACGATGTAGCGCATGCCGGCTTCGCGCGAGATGTATTCGCGCACTTCCGAGCGCAGGCTCGGCGGCAGCACGTCATAGCGCTCATAGGAATCCTGCGTCGTCACCTGCTCGGTGTAGACATCATATTCCGGCGCAATGCGGACGCGGGCATAGCATTCGCCGGCAATGGCGGAGTTGGGCGGATCCGGCG
>NZLV01000084.1 GCA_002694345.1 Maricaulis sp. | reverse complement strand
CCGTCAGCGTCGTCTTGCCGTGGTCAACGTGACCAATCGTGCCGATGTTCGCGTGCGGCTTGGTGCGCTCAAACTTTTCCTTCGCCATCGATCTTACCTCATGCGATGTCGATCTGGAGACGAATGGCCGATCGACTGAGTGGTGGTACAAAAGGATGCGGACGCATCCCGAATTCAGTGCGCGCCTGATACACAAGGAAAGACCGGCTAGGCAAGCCCGAATGCAGACCTGGGCCCGAAGCAATGCCCGGCCAGCCCCGTCCTGAAGCCATTTTGATGCTTCCACAGACCCGGATTGGCGCAAGACCTGTCCTGCTTCGAGGCGATCATCGAAGAATGACCGGGCCGCGGCGAGCCGCTCCGGTCGAGCCTCGACAAAGACAGGAAGCCCGACCATCACAGACAAACTATCAATTATTTCAAGTAAATAGGATTTACATCCAGGCGCTTTTTGCTTGCGTTTCCGAGCCGCGCCTGCCTAGGCTTCTGCGTCAAGGACAGCAGGAGACGATCGCCATGTCGGTCATCCGCCAGATTGAACCCGCCCTCGCCACCCCGATGACCACCACAAGGATCAGCGGATTGGCCCACCACCTTCCGGAGCAGATTCTCGAATCGGTGGAGATGGATACGCGGCTGGGCAAACAACCAGGTTGGCTGGAAAAACAGTGCGGCGTCGCAGCCCGCAGCATCGCTTCCGCGTCCGACACACAGGAAGCCATGGCCGTCGCCGCCGCCCGCGCCGCGATCATGGATGCGGGCATCAGGCCTGAGGAAATCGATCTGCTTCTCTTCGGCGCCGCAGTTGGACGCCAACCGATTCCGGCAACCGCACCGCTCATCAAGCGCGAGCTCGGGCTCAGCCATCTCGCCTTCGCAGCCTATGACATCAATGCCACCTGTCTCAGTGCCCTGGTGGCGATGGACCTGGCCCAGCTCCAAATCGCAGCCGGCCGGGCCCGCACCGTGCTGGTGGTCACCTCGGAAATCGCCTCGCGGGCCCTTCCGTGGGACAGTGACCCGAAAACAGCCGGTCTTTTCGGCGACGGTGCCGCCGCCTTCATTGTCACAGCCGACACGCCGGCGCAGACATCCGGTCCCACCGGCCCTGCACTCCGCCTGCGCGCCTTTCACATGGAGACCTATGCCGAGGCCTATGACTGCTGCGCCCTGCCCTCCGGTGGAACGCGCTATGATTTCCACCGGGACGCAGCCGCTTTCGCCGAAAACGCCTATTTCCGCATGGACGGGCCGGAACTCTTCGGCCTGACGGCGGCCAAGCTGCCGGCCTTCCTCGAAGAGCTACTGTCCCGACTGGGGTGGAAGAAAGACGATGTTGATCTGATCATCCCCCATCAGGCCTCTCCCCTCGCCTTGGCCCACATGGCCCGGCGCAGCGGTTTCCCGCGGGATCGCATTTTCAACCAGGTCGCGCGAACCGGAAATCTCGTCGCCGCATCCCTGCCCGTCGCCCTGTCGAGTGCGCGCGAGGCTGGCTGGATCAAGCCGGGCATGAAGGTCCTGATGATCGGAACTTCCGCTGGCGTTTCCATCGCCGGCGCGGGACTGGAAAGCTAGCCCTATGAAAATCCTCGTATCCGGAGCGACCGGATTCCTGGGCGGGCATCTGGTGCGCCACCTGGCTCGTCGCGGTGATGAGGTCATCGCCCTCGGGCGTGACCGGGAGAAGCTGGAAACGCTGCGTCCCTTCTGCTCCGGCCTGACGGCCTGCGATCTGGCCCGGCCGGTCGAGGTGTCTTGGCCGGGCATCGACGCCGTCGTCCACGCCGCAGCCCTCTCCAGCCCCTGGGGACGACACGACGCTTTCAGACGCGCCAATATCGACGGCACACGACACATGATCGAACTGGCGCGCGCCTCGGGCGCCCGGCGCTTCGTGCTCATTTCCTCCCCCAGCGTCTATTTCAGATTTGCCGACCAGTACGATGTCGCCGAGAGCACGCCGCTTCCCAAGCCCGTCAACGCCTATGCCGCCACCAAACGGCAAGCGGAACTCCTCACGCTCGCAGCCACGGATCTCGACCCCGTCATCCTGCGGCCACGCGGCCTCTACGGCCGCGGCGACACGGCGCTTCTGCCCCGCCTGCGCAAAGCTGCTCTCTCAGGACCGCTCCCCCTGTTGCGCGGGGGGCGTGCGGCCACCGATCTGACCCATATTGATGATGTTGTCAGCGCTGTTCTGGCGGCCCTGTCCGCACCCACCGACCTGCCCCAGCGCGTATTCAACATCTCGGGCGGCGAAGCCCTCCCGGTTCGCCGGATTGCCGAAGCCGCGGCCCGTCGCAGCGGGATCACCCCGCGTTGGCGATCACTGCCCATCACCCCGGTTCTGGCAGCCGCCCGTCTGTCCGAAATGGTCTGCCGAACCCTGCCCGGCTCGCCGGAACCTCGGGCAACCGCCTATGGTGTCGGCCTGTTCGCCTACCACCAGACTCTCGACCTCTCGGCCGCCCGGACCTGGCTCGACTGGCGGCCGCAAGTCGATTTCGAAACCGGCCTGGATCGGACCTTTGCGGCGGAGGCAGCATGATCCGGGACCTGCACTTCCCCAATTCCGCCATCGTGAAGGCGCCGGAAAGCCTGATCCTGCGCGACGGCCGCAAATCCTGGATCGAGCTGCCGGTGCGCTATGGGGTTTTCACGCATGAGCGCGCGGGACGCTGCCTGATCGATACCGGCTACAGCCCCCGGGTGACCCGGGGGACCCGATCCCTGCCTCTGCGCCTTTATGAAGCGATTTTGCGCCCCCGCCTGACCGAACACGCCCTGCCGGACGCTCAGGGCAGTATCGACACCATCCTGGTCACCCATCTCCACGCCGACCATGTCGCAGCCCTGCGGGACTACCCGCTGGCCCGCATCTTCGCTGACCGGGATGCGATCCTCCATTTCCTGGAATCTGACCTTCAGGGGCTGCCGCACGGTGTTTTCCGGGAATTGCTGCCCGACGATCTGCTCGACCGGCTGGTTGATTTTGCCGGCCTGCCTGTCGTCGAGGCTCCCCTGTCGCTGGGCAAGGGGTTCGACGTTTTCGGGGACGGCTCGGTTCTGGCCATCCCCCTGCCCGGCCACATGCGCGGGCACACCGGTTTCTGTTTCCCGCAGCAGGACCCGCCCCTGCTCTACGCCGGTGATGCCCAATGGTTGAGCCAGGCCGTCATGGAGGACCGCCTTCCCGGGGCTCCAGCCAGCTGGATTCTGGATGACGAGCACGATTGCCATCAAAGCGCGGCGCGCATTCGGGCGTTTTCCCGTGCCGGCGGCCAGATTGTGTATTGCCATGACCCGGAAGCTCCCGAGGGCGTTTCATGAGCAACGCGCTCGCCCAGGTGCAAATCCTGGCCGCCTATGCACGGGCCCGCTGGCTGACCAGTCGCCTAAAAACCCGGGCGGATGTCGAAGCCTGGCGAAACAGGCAACTGGCACGCTTCCTGGCTGGCCCGGTCGCCCGTGTGCCGGCTTTCAAGGACATGGCCCATCGACCGCTCGACTCGTTTCCGGTCCAGGACAAGGCCTCGATGATGAGCCGGTTCGAACACTTCAACCGCCTCGGCCTGACCGCACAGCAGGCCCGCCAGCGCTGGCAGGACGGAACAGCGCCCAGAGGCTATGCGGTGGGCGCCAGCACCGGCACCAGCGGCAATCGCGGCTTCTACGTCGTATCCGACGCGGAACGATACGCCTGGCTGGGCGTGATCCTGGCCCGCGGACTGCCCGGCTTCTGGCGGGAACGCCTGAAGGTCGCTGTGATGCTGCCCGCCAATAGCCGCCTCTATGATGCCGCCAATGAAAGCCGCCGGCTGGCGCTTCGCTTCTTCGACCTGCATGAGGGGATCGAGACACAGGCGGGTGCCGTCGAGGCCTGGGCACCGGACGTGTTGATTGCGCCCCCCAAAGTCCTGCGCCTTCTCAGCCAGCGCGACTCCGCCCTTGCGCCACGACAAATTTTCTCAGGCGCCGAGGTTCTGGATCCCATTGACCGAACCCTGATCGAGCGCCGGTTCGGCTGCACGGTGCGAGAGATCTACATGGCAACCGAGGGTCTGTTCGCCATTGCCTGTCCCCACGGCCACCTTCACTTGCTGGAGGACTACATGGCCTTTGAATGGGAAGCCGATCCGTCGGGCGGGCCACTTGTCTCGCCCCTCATCACCGACTTTACCCGCCAAAGCCAGATCATGGTCCGGTACCGGATGAATGATCTGCTGGAACTGGACGACCAGGCCTGCCCGTGCGGCTCCCCCTTCACCGGCGTAAAATCGGTTGTGGGGCGCATGGATGATGTCCTCGAACTCTCCGGCTGCCAGGGCGGCCTAGTGGCCGTCACACCGGATATCCTGCGCAATGCCATCATCGACGCTGATGCAAGCATCGACGACTTCCGGGTCCTCCAGACGGCACCGTCCGCGATCCGGGTCACCCTGCCGCCGCACGCTTCGAAGGCGACGCAAGCCGTCCAACATTCCTTGACCTCTTTGCTGAAGGGGCTCGACGCCTCAGCCCAGGTCGAATTGCGCATCGACACACTGCCGCCACCGGACAGTCACAAGCTTCGGCGGGTCAGCCGGGTCCGGTCATGAGGATTTCCATTCAGACGCTGGGCACGCTGGGCGATGTCCTGCCTTTCCTGGCCCTGGGACAGCACCTGCAGGCGCGCGGGCATGACGTCTCAATCCTCTCGCCCCGTGACCACCATCGCGTGATCACCGGGTATGGGCTCAGCCCGGCCCGCCCGCCCGGCTTTTCTGTCGCCGACTGGATGCAGGAGGCCGAAGAGAGGGGCAGCCTCACCGGCCCCCGCGCCTTCTTCCGGGACTGGAACGAGATGATCCGGCCGCATGTCGAGGACGTGCTCGATTGTGCGCTGGAGGCCGGGAAGGACGCCGATCTCATTCTGGCCAACCCGATCGCCATGCCGGCCCGGATCGCAGCCGAACACTGGCGGCGCCCCCTGGTCCTGATGTCGCTCCAGCCTG
>NZLV01000083.1 GCA_002694345.1 Maricaulis sp. | reverse complement strand
CTGGGATGGCGATAAGTTCAAATTCCCCGGCGGCGGCCCCTACCATCCCGCCGGTGCGCAAATGTTCTCCGCCGCCAGCCCGATGCTGCGCAAGAACACCTATGGCAACTATCCGGCCCAGCGCTACATCCTGTCCTGCGTCTATGAAGGCGCGCAGGTCTCCATGGATCAGGCGATCCGCATCGAGAGCCGCTATTTCACCAAGCTGCTCCTGCGTCCGGAAAGCCGCAACATGATCCGCTCCATCTTCCTGTCCAAGCAGGACCTGGACAAGGGCGGACGCCGTCCGGCCAGCCAGTCCAAGGGCGAGGTCAAGAAGATCGCGATCATCGGTGCCGGCTTCATGGGTGCGGGCATTGCCACGGTTTCCGCCCAGGCGGGTATCGAGATCGTGCTGATCGACGCCACCCAGGAAGGTGCCGACAAGGGCAAGAAGCATTGTACGGATCACTTCGCCAAGGGCGTCGCCCGCGGCAAGCTGAGCCAGGAGAAGGCTGATAAGCTGGGCGCCCTGATCACGCCGACCACCGACTACACCCTGATCAAGGATGTCGACCTGGTCGTCGAGGCCGTGTTCGAGAATTCCGAGCTGAAGGCCAAGATCACCAAAATGGCGGAAGAGCAGATCGGCGAAGACGCCGTGTTCGGCTCCAACACCTCCTCCATTCCGATCACCGACCTGGCCAAGGCTTCGGCTCGTCCGAAGAACTTCATCGGCATCCACTTCTTCTCGCCGGTCGAGAAGATGAATCTGGTCGAGATCATCATGGGCGGCGAAACCGGCGATTACGCCCTGTCGCGCGCCATCGATTTCGTCACCAAGATCAAGAAGACGCCGATCGTCGTGTCCGACACGCGTGGTTTCTACGCCAATCGCTGCGTCATGCGCTTCGTGGGCGAGGGTCTGAAAATGCTGTCCGAAGGCGTCAAGCCGGCCCTGATCGAGAATGCCGCCAAAATGGCCGGCATGCCGGTCGGCCCGCTCTCCCTGCAGGATGAAGTGGCCCTGGATCTCGGCGTGAAGCTGATCAAGCAGACCCAGTCCGATCTGGGCGATGCCTATCAGCCCAATGGCACCGAGCCGATCCTGTTCAAGATGGTCGAGGACTATGACCGTTGCGGCCGCAAGAATGGCAAGGGCTTCTACGACTACCCGGCCGAAAAGGGCCAGCCCAAGCGCCTCTGGCCGGAACTGGAGCAATTTGCTCCGGGTGGTGCCTATGCCGCGGAACAGCCCAGCGCCGATGTCGTGAAGGATCGCATCCTCTACGCCCAGGCCCTGGAAGCGGCCCGCTGCATGGAAGAGGGCATTGTTCAGGATCCGCGTGAGGCGGATGTCGGCTCCATCCTCGGCTGGGGCTTCGCGCCCTATACCGGCGGCACGCTCTCCTTCATCGACACGGTGGGGGCCAAGGCCTTCGTGGCCCGGGCCAAGGAATTGGAAGCTGCCTATGGCGACCAGTTCAAGGTTCCCGCTCTTCTCGAAGAGATGGCCTCGAAGGGTGAGACCTTCTATGGCCGCTTCGGAACGCAGGCTGCGGCCGCCTAGGTCAGGCCACTGCAATTGAGCAGGAAAGCCGGCGCAATCTCGGTTGCGCCGGCTTTTCATTGCCGCTATTCCGGGCGGGAAATCAGGGTGTTGGAAGTTTTCACCAGGATATCCACAGAATCCGGAAAGTTTTCCACCAAAGGCGCGAACTTGTCCACGAAATGGCAAATTCAGTGCATTGCTGGCCCGGCTTTCGACTGCTTTACTTCAATCATCGACAGCGACCGAAGCGGGCCTCAGGCCCAGGGCGCGACGGAAGGAAAGCCCGGACGGGCTGGCTCCCCCGGGAGCCGGAGCCAGAGACGGGCAGGCCGGACGAGACCAAGCCGCAAGGGGAGGGATCGGAAAGCCAGGCTCAAGGGAAGGGCCCGCAAGGGTTCCGAAACGGACAGTCAGACCTTCTGGCGAGACCGAACCGGCTCCTCGGAGACGGGAAACAGGAAGCGACGATTACAGTGCAGACCCGGGTTTGCACTGGCCTCGGTCCCCGGACCGGGGTGCGCAGAAGGAAGCGGCCTCAAACCGCCACCGGAAGCAACACGGCCGCCCGCCTCCAGATCCCCCCGGGGAGATGGGACGGGCGGTTGGTGCTTTTGCGGGTCGCTTCTGCCACCTTTCCTGAAAACGCGGAATATTTGCGCCAGGTGCGGGGCCTTGCTTCGCCCGGTGCCCGTGCGGCTGGTCCGCCGGACAAATCGCCGCCTCACATCAATGTTATCCGGCCTGAGGTGACAGGCTTGTTTCCCTCCGGCCAGATGGCAACATTTCCAAGAAGTGAGGGGCCGGCATGCTCGGCAAGACGCAGGATTTCGCGCGCCCGCTGGCCTGGCGCCTGGCCCGGCTGGTCCGGCTTGTCCTTGCTATATCCGGAATGGCGCTGTTGCTGCTCGCCTGTGAGGGGATTTTTCGGCGCGCGCTCCCATAAAATACACGTCAGAAGCGTATTGAATCTGAAGGGGAACTGGCCGTTCGCCCGTTCGTAAACACAAGATTAATCAAATATGAGATGCGTTAACCTTAACTCTGGCGAAGATGCGCCCATCTCTTTTGCGGGCAAGCAGAGCAGTGACCGATACGACCATGATGAACCAGACAGAAAGCCGTTGGCCGGGGCATGTGCGCGCCTTTGCGCTCGTGTGCTGGGGTTTGGCCGTCATGATGACGGCGGCGTTGGGCTGGTCCGCTTGGCAAGCCTATGACAATGCCGATGAAGTCTCTCGGCATGTCCAGGCCCGCATGACCCAGGATCTGGGTGTTGTGTCCAAGCCGGTCGGCGCAGTCGCGCGCCAGTAGGCTTTTCCTGAATTCCCGGTTTGCCGTCTGCCAAATCCCGATACTGTGACAGCACAGGCGGGAGGATAGGATGAGCTACACCCTGATCGGCGCCCCGGTATCCCTTTATACCGGCAAGGTCCGCGGATATCTGCGCTGGAAGAATGTCCCCTTCCGCGAAGAGCTGGCGACCCGTGAGGTCTACAAGCAGGTCATCCTGCCGCGCGTCGGCTGGTCCGTGATCCCGGTTGTGATCCATCATGACGGCTCGCCCGATGGTGTGACGCTGCAGGACACGACCGAGATCATCGATCATGTCGAACAGGCCGAGCCTGGCCCGTCAGTCTATCCCGACACGGTCCGGCAACGCCTCGCAGCCCTGATCCTCGAATTGTTCGGGGATGAGTGGATGGTCATCCCGGCCATGCACTATCGCTGGATCTACAATCGCGACTTCGCCCACCGCGAGTTCGGCGCCATGCAGAACCCGCACTTGTCGCCGGACGAGCAATGGGCGGCAGCGGAAAAGGCCGTGGCCTTCTTCTCGGGCAGTATCCAGGGGCTGGGCGTCAATCCCGACACTTATGAAGCCATTGAAGGCGCCTATGAGGCCTTCCTGGCGGCCTTGGAAGCGCATCTGGGCGAGCAGGACTTCCTGTTCGGGTCCCGGCCCTCGATCGCGGACTACGGCCTGTTGGGGCCGCTCTACGCGCATTTGCTCCGTGATCCTGAATCCGGTGCCATCATGCGCCGGCTGGCGCCGCGCGTGGCGGCCTGGACCGAGCGCTGCCATGCGCCGCAAGAGGCGCTTTCCGGCACCTTCCTGCCGGACGATGAAATCCCGGCGGGAGTGATGGATATCCTGCGCATGTTTGCTGCGCAGCAATTGCCCGTGCTTCTGGACACGGCGCAGGCCCTGTCAGCCTGGGGAGAGGCGCATCCCGACGAGGTCGAAATTCCGCGTATCCTCGGGTTTCACAAGGCAAAAATCGGTCACGGGGAGCGTGTGGTCGAGACCGACCGCGCCGTCATTCCCTATCCGCTCTGGATGTTGCAACGGGTGACGGATTTCCTGGCCTCCCTGCAGGGGGAGGAGCGTGCTGCGGCCGAAGAAATGCTGCGCAGCATCGGTGCGGAAATCCTGATCGGTTTCCGCCTGCCTTTCCGGCTGACCCGCAGCCATTTCAAGCTGGCCCGGGCCTGATCGCTCAGGCGGCGAATTTCCAGATATCCATCGCCAGGGCTGCCCGGCTCCAGGAGGTGTGCAGCAGGGACGCCTTGCCGCCACCCGCCGCCATCGCCACGAGCAGGGGCCGGAAATGCTCCGGTGTCGGGTGGTTGAGCCGCGCATGCGGTGCCGCCTCCCAATCCTCCAGAGCCCCGGCATCACCGCTCTGGATGGCCGGCAGTAGCGCCTCGCGAAAAGCCTGCGCGGCCGGGTGCGGCGGATCGTACTCGCCATGGCTGAAGGCCAGGCGCAGCGAATGGGTCAGGGAGCCAGACCCGATGATCAGGACATCCTGTTCCGCCAGCGGTGCCAGGG
>NZLV01000082.1 GCA_002694345.1 Maricaulis sp. | reverse complement strand
AGCGACAGCACATAGTGGAAGTGCGCCACAACATAGTATGTGTCGTGCAGGGCGTGGTCGATACCGGCGTTCGCCAGAACGACACCCGTCACACCGCCAACGGTGAACAGGAAGATGAAACCAATCGCCCAGAGCATCGGAACCTTGAATTCAATCGAGCCGCCCCACATGGTCGCGATCCAGGAGAAGATCTTGATGCCCGTGGGAACCGCGATGACCATGGTGGCCGCCACGAAGTAGGCCTTCAGGTCCACCGGCATGCCGACCGTGTACATGTGGTGAGCCCACACGATGAAGCCGATGAAGCCGATCGCGACCATGGCGTAGGCCATCCCCAGATAACCGAAGATCGGCTTGCGGGAGAAGGTCGACACGATGTGCGAGATGATGCCGAAGCCCGGCAGGATCAGGATGTAGACTTCCGGGTGACCGAAGAACCAGAACAGGTGCTGGTACATCACCGGGTCGCCGCCACCTTCCGGCGCGAAGAAGGCCGTGCCGAAATTGCGGTCCGTCAGCAGCATGGTCAGGGCGCCGGCCAGAACCGGCAGCGACAGCAGCAGAAGGAAGACCGTCACCAGAACCGACCAGACGAAGAGCGGCATCTTGTGGATGGTCATGCCCGGAGCGCGCATGTTGAAGATGGTGGTGATGAAGTTGATGGAACCCAGGATCGAGCTGACACCGGCGATGTGCAGGGACAGGATCAGCAGGTCCATGGCCGGCCCGTTATGGCCGGACGTCGAGAGCGGCGGGTAAAGCACCCAGCCCCCGCCGAAGCCCATATCGCCACCGGCACCCGGCACGAACATCGACATCACCGCCAGGATGAAAGCGAAAGGCAGCAGCCAGAAGGAGATGTTGTTCATGCGCGGGAAGGCCATGTCAGGCGCCCCGATCATGAGCGGCACGAACCAGTTGCCGAAGCCCCCGATCATCGCCGGCATGACCATGAAGAAGATCATGATCAGGCCGTGCATCGTGGTGGCAACATTATAGTTGTGCTCATTGCCCCAGAAGCCGTTGTTGAAGACCTGCAGGCCCGGCTCGGCGAGCTCCCAGCGCATCAGGCCGGACAGGCCACCACCGATGATCCCCGCGAAGATCGCGAAGATCAGGTACATCGTGCCGATGTCCTTGTGGTTGGTGGAGAAGACCCAACGGCGCCAGTCCCACATGGACGGCGTGTGATCGTCGTGCGTAGCAGCGTCAGCAGACATGGTTCAGCCCATCCCTAGTCGAGTTGCGCCAGGCGCGTTTCCCGCGCGGCGGAGTATTCAGCAATGATGGCATTGGCCTCGTCCGAACCCGGACCGGCTTCCACCCAGGCATCGAACGTGGACTGCGACACCGCATGCACTTCGATCGGCATGAAGGCGTGGCGGATCCCGCACAGTTCGGAGCACTGACCGTAATACGTGCCTTCCTCGTTCACCTGGAACCAGGCTTCGTTGATGCGGCCCGGGATGGCATCCATCTTGGTGCCGAAGGCCGGCATCGCCCAGTTGTGGATCACGTCGGCAGCCGTCACCTGGAGGCGGACCGTCGCACCGACCGGAACCACCAGCGGGTAGTCAACGGACAGGTTGCGCAGCTGATCGTCAGCCAGGTCTTCCTCAGCCACCATGGAGGAGATGAATTCCGGGACTTCGTGGTCCGGATACTCATAGCCCCAATACCACTGGTAGCCGGTGGCCTTGATGGTGAAGTCGGCTTCCGGGATCTCGTCCTGGAAATACAGGAGCGGGAAGGAGAAGACCGCGATCACGACCAGAATGCCGATCGGCGCTGCCGTCCACACGACCTCAAGCAGCGTATTGTGGCTGTTCTTGGAAGGCGTCGGGTTGGCCTTGCGGTTGTAACGAATGATCACCCACAGGAGCAGGCCCATCACGAAGATGGTGATCGGGATAATGATCCACAGCAGAAGATTGTGGAATTCGTGGATCCGCTCGGCGATCGGCGTCACCGCGGGCTGAAAGCCCAGATGTCCGTCGGTCGGTTGGCCGGGCGTCGCGAAGGCGCCGGTGGCGGCTGTCATCCAAGTGAGCGCAAGTGCGGTCAGGAATCGCATGGCTTCCCCATACAAGTCAGGCATTAGGGCAGGGAACCCCCCGCCGATGGCGGCGGAATATAGAGCCCGTCCCCGGCCCTGTCAGGCCATCAACGGCATTTTTTGTACCGACATTCGCACAATTCGGCAGAAAACGGCGCAGGACGTTGAAATCCAAGCTGTTTTCTGATCGTTCCGAAACCGCGATATCGCCCCGCCCACGAAACAAACAACAATCACAGCGGTCTAGCGCGCCTGCGACAATCCGCTGATGCGGCCAATCGTCTCAGCTTTCGACTCGCCTGACCCACAAGCTGCATCTTCCCCGGCCACCGCACAGCGCGATGAGTTTGCAGCCGCTGCCGGCTCGACTATGTCTAGGGAAGAAGCCTTGAGCGGAGTGCGCCCCATGTCAGACGAACCGATCAGCCAATTCGAATTCGACGCGGACGACGTCGCCCCGGTTCTGGCTGATACGCTGGCCGGTGCCGACGATGGCGAACTCTTCCTGGAGACGGCAGTGTCCGAGGCCCTGGTCTTTGATGACGGCCGGCTCAAATCCGCCAGTTTCGACAGCAATCGCGGCTTCGGCCTGCGCTGTGTCGCGGGCGAGGCCTTTGGCTATGCGCACTCATCCGACCCGACCCTGGCCGCCGTGAAACGCGCCGCCGAAACGGCAGGCGCCGCGCGCCGGGGCCATAGCGGCATCCTGGCCGACGCCCCCATGGGCACGAACCGCAAGCTCTACGATGCCGTCGATCCGGTCGCGCACCCGGTCTTCGACACCAAGGTGAAACTGCTGCAGGAGATCGACGCCTATTGCCGGACCAAGGATGCCAGCGTCGTCCAGGTGTCCTGCTCGATCGCCGGCTCCAAGCGCAATATCTCCATCATCCGGGCCAATGGCGACATGAAGACGGATATCCGCCCGCTGGTCCGCCTGAATGTCCAGGTGACCGTGGAGCGCAATGGCCGACGCGAGACCGGGTCTGCCGGCGCGGGTGGTCGCGCCGAGTTCGATCGCTGGATTGCGCCGGACGCCTGGAAGCCGCTGGCGGATGAAGCCATGCGCATTGCCCGCGTCAATCTGGATGCCGTGGACGCACCGGCCGGCGTGTTCGACGTTGTGCTGGGGTCCGGCTGGCCGGCCGTTCTACTGCACGAAGCCGTCGGTCACGGGCTGGAAGGCGATTTCAACCGCAAGGGCACGTCCGCCTTCTCCGGCCGGATGGGCGAACAGGTCGCCGCCAAGGGTGTGACGGTGATCGATGACGGCACCATGGCGGAACGCCGCGGTTCGCTGACCATTGATGATGAGGGCACGCCCACCGAACGCACCGTGCTGATCGAGGACGGCAAGCTGGTCGGCTACATGCAGGACCGGATGAATGCCCGCCTGATGGGCCAGAAGCCGACCGGCAATGGCCGCCGGGAGAGCTATGCCCACGCCCCGATGCCGCGCATGACCAATACCTACATGCTGGCGGGCGAGCACAAGCGCGAGGAAATGATCGAAAGCCTGAAGGACGGCATCTACGCCGTGAATTTCGGCGGCGGCCAGGTCGATATCACCTCCGGCAAATTCGTCTTCCAGTGCACCGAAGCCTATCGCGTGCAGGACGGGAAAGTCGTCGCACCCGTGAAGGGCGCCACCCTGATCGGGGATGGACCGACCGCCCTCACCCGTGTCGAAATGATCGGCGATGACTTCGCCATGGACCCGGGTGTCGGGGTCTGCGGCAAGGGCGGCCAAGGCGTCCCCGTGGGCGTTGGCCAACCCAGCCTGAAGATCTCCGGACTGACCGTCGGCGGCGCTGGCGGCTAGCTGCACCGCACCATAACGCGCCTGTGATGCACCTTACCGATCCTTACATTTGATAAGGGTTCGACCTGTACTACCCCACTCCCTCATGGGGGCCAGGGCAGGCACAAGCGTTAGGGACATTATGCGAGGGACAGTATTCGGCGTGGTCACAGGGGCCGCGACAGTAGCACTTTTGGGAAGTTCGGCCTGGGCCCTCCGGGACGATGCGGCGGTCGAAGCCGCCGCTCCCCAGCAACCGAGCCAGAACGGGGTTGCGGTCTACGCCCCCAATTTCTTCTCCACCTATTCACCGGTCACCGCGCTGGACATGGTTTCGCGCGTTCCCGGCTTTTCCCTGTCCAACGGGGATACGGACCGCCGTGGCCTGGGCGACAGTTTCGGCAACCTGCTGATCAATGGCGCCCGCCCGTCGAACAAATCCCTGACCCTGGAAACCGTCCTTCAGCGCATTCCGATGGAAGACGTCGCGCACATCGAGCTGATCCAGGAGGCCCTGCCGCAATACAATATGCGCGGGCATCCTCGTCTGGTGAATGTGATCCTGCGCGAAGGTGCCGGCCGGTCCGGCGCCTGGACGGGCAATGTCACCCTGTCGGATTCCGGCCGGGTCGGCACCCGCCACCAGCTGTCCTATTCCTTCCCTCTGGGCGATGCCGATGTGACGCTGGGCGTAGATACGGGTTTCTCCGGCAATCGCGTGCGCCGGCGCGAAGAGCGCTTCGATGCGGCCGGCGATCAGGAATTCTTCGCACGCGACAGCGATCAGCGGCGCTATTCCGAATTCGTGCCAACCCTGTCGGTCAACTGGACGCTGGACGAGCGGTCCAGCCTGCGCCTGGACGCGCGCGGACAATACTGGGATTGGCACCGCAATCGCGCCAATTACGGGTTCGCACCGAATGGCGACCCGCTTTTCATCGAGCTCAACGAGACGGTGAACTATGGCAGTTCCGGGTCCGGCACGATCACCTATGCCCGCGATGTCACCGACCACTTCTCCTCGGAAACCATCCTGCTCGCCTCCCGCGAACGCTGGGATGACGGACCGGAACCCTATGCCTTCTACGACGCCCAGACCGGCTTTGTGGGGGCTACGATTGTGGTTGCCGATGGCGAGTATGAGGAAACGGCGCTGCGCCAAACCTTCAACTGGAACCGGATCCCCAATCACAATCTGGAATTCGGTGCCGAGACTGCGGTCAATGCACGCGATACGACGGTGAACCTGTTCGATGATGACGGGGTCACGGTCACGCCGATCCAGCTGCCGGTCACCTCGACCCGTGTGGAAGAGACCCGCAGCGAGCTGTTCGCCAACCATGTCTGGCAGGTCAATGACCGTCTGAGTATCGAGTCGGGCCTGCGCTATGAGATCTCCGAGATCGAGCAGACCGGTGATGCAGCCCAGTCGCGCTCCTTCACCTATGCCAAGCCGAGCGTGACCGTGAATTGGCGCCAGGACGAAGACAATCGCATCCGCTTCACGGCCCGCCGTGATGTCGCCCAGCTGGAATTCGACAAATTCGCCTCGTCGGTCGACGTGCAGGACAACAATTCCACGCTCGGCAATCCGGACTACGTGCCCCAGCGGACCTGGACGCTGGAAGCGGAATGGGAGCACCGCTTCGGCGATGACGGCTCGGCCTCATTGCAGATCGGCTATGACATGGTCGAGGATCTGGATGGCTGGGTGCCGATCACGACGCCGACCGGCGTGTTCGACGCCCCGGGCAATATCGGCGATGGCACCAATCTGCGCATCACCGGCAATCTGACCACACCGCTGGACCGGTTCGGCCTGTCCAATGCCGTGCTGGACGTCTTCCTGGAGTGGTACAACACGAATGTGGAAGACCCGCTGACCGGCGAAGACCGGGTCTGGTCGGGCCCGCGTGAGTGGGAACTCGCCCTCGATTTCCGTCAGACCTTCCCGCAGAGCGGCTATGCTTGGGGCTGGGACTATCACTGGGTCTCCAATGGCGAGGT
>NZLV01000081.1 GCA_002694345.1 Maricaulis sp. | reverse complement strand
TCGCCCGGATTGCCGTCGGCATCGGGGATGAATTTCGGCACCACGAACAGGGAGATGCCCTTCACGCCTTCCGGTGCGCCTTCGATACGGGCCAGGACGAGGTGGACGATATTCTCCGCCATGTCGTGCTCGCCCGAGGAGATCCAGATCTTCTGGCCGGTGATCTTGTAGGACCCGTCCGCTTGCGGCACGGCCTTGGTACGCAGCAGACCCAGATCGGTGCCGCAATGCGGCTCGGTCAGATTCATCGTCCCGCCCCACTGGCAGGAGATCATCTTGGGCAGGTAGAGCTCTTTCTGCTCATCCGAACCGCCCGTGTGAAGGGCGGCAGCGGCCCCCAGCGTCAGGCCCGGATACATGCCGAACGCCATGTTGGAGGCGGAGACCATTTCATTGAAGGCCAGGTTCAGCACGTGCGGCAGGCCCTGACCGCCATAGGTCGGGTCGGAGGACAGCGCCGTCCAGCCGGCTTCGGACATCTGGTGGAAGGCATCCTTGAAGCCCGTCGGGGTCTTCACATTGCCATCCTCGTCGCGCACGCAGCCTTCCACATCGCCAACCTTGGACAGCGGGGCGAGCACGCCTTCACAGAATTTCGCGCCTTCATCGAGAATGGCGTCGATCGTGTCCGCATCAGCATCGGCAAAGCCGGGCAGATTGGAATACTGGGTGATGTTGAGCACGTCGTGCAGCACGAAACGCTGGTCACGAACCGGGGCGCGATACGAGGCGGTCATCTGGGTATCTCCGGGAAAATCGGTGTGGATCGGTCGGGGTTGTCAGAAAAAGGGTTCAGCCGGCGCTGGGCGCACCGGACCAGGGATCAAGACTGGCCTGGGCCAGGGCTTCAAAAGCGCGGGCCCGGCGGCGGACATCATCGGACGGGGTACGGTCTTCCAGTCGCTCGCGCATCCAGGCCAGACCGGCCTGAAGCTCGGCGATGGCGCGCTCGACATCCTCGCGCTGCTGTTCCAGCAGATTGATGCGAGCCGTGAAGCGTTCGATCGCCGGCACCAGCCGTTCCCGGCCGCCGCGATTGATTGCTTCCAGGTCGAGGATTTCCTTGATTTCGTCGAGCGCGAAGCCAACACGCTTGCCGCGCAGAATCAATTCGATCCGGGCCCGGTCAGCGGCGGAATAGATCCGCGCCGCACCGCGACGAGTCGGCGTGATCATGCCTTTTTGCTCATAGAAGCGCAGCGTGCGCGGCGTCACATCGAACTCTTGGGCGAGCTCGCGGATGGTGAATTCGGAATCAGGAGCAACCGTCTGCATCATAAGTGAACTGTGTTCACAAACTTACGCGAACGTCAACGTCAAATCTGTGACGCACGGGATTTTCATGACCCGCCTGCCTTTCCCCTTTCAATGCCGGTTCCGGCCATGCAAGCTGTCGGCATGTCACTGCTTGTTTCGTACCCCGCCCGTTCTGTTGGCCTGCTGGCCCTGGCCGCCAGCCTGCTTGCCCTGACAGGTCCTGCGCCTGCCCAGACGGAGACCCAGCAGCCGGATCCGGGCTTCTCGATCCTGGCCCCGCAGGCCTCGCCGGACACTCAGGCGGACGAGACGGAGACCCCTTCGGACACGGCCGGAAATCCTGATGAAGGGCTCGCCGGAGCCTGGCTGGATCGCGACGCCTATCTCGCCCTTCGCGGCGAGCGCAGCGATGCGGTCCTGCGCACCCGTTGGCGCATCGAGACATCCGGTCTGGACGGCCGCCGCATCGGGTCCGAGCAGCGCGAGATCGTGATCGGGGACGGCTATGTTTCCGAACCGGCCAGCGAAGGCCGAACCGTGTTCGATTTCGCCACGGACCGGATCCTGAACCGAGTGGCGCTGCTGGACGGACCCGTCCTGCAAAGCCAGCCGATCGTCGCGCACGTCCATCGCCAGGTCAGTACATTCACCTACTTCACCCAGGGCGGTGAACTCGAGGAAGTGACCGGTCCCGGTGGCAGCCAGTTCGAGCGCTTCTGGATCGAGGCGGCGATGGGCGTCCGCCTGTCCCCGGCCGAGATGCATGTCACCGAAGACGAGGATGGCCATGTCGCGATCCGCCGCTCCGAGCTGGGCAGCGAAGTATTCGGCTATGATGCCGGCGACGGCGAGACCGCGACCGAGGCCGGCCTGTTCCGGGCCTGGATGCGCCACGCCCTGCCCATCCACCCGGACGCGCTGGGCGCCCTGCCCGAAGATGGCGGCATCCCGACCCGTTTCACCTTCCTGGTGTTCAGCCCGACCAGTCCGGACGGACGCCGGGAAACCTGGACCCTGCTGAGCCTCAACCCGGGTGAAGGCAGCTTCCCCTGGCCGGAAAACCTGCCGCCGGCCCCGGCGGATGCCTATGACACCGGCAATCCCGCCCTTACCCGCCTGCTGGCCGCGGGGTATGACGCGCTATCCGGTCCGGTCGCTGCAGCCCCGACGGAAGACACACTGGTGGCGGCCTCCGAAGCCGCACAGCGCCGCGCCGACTATGCCGGTGCCTATCTGGCGCTTTACCAGGTCGCGCAGCATTCCGGCCCTTGCCGCCCCGGCGCGACCTCCCCGGCCTGCAGCCGGATGAGCCAGGTCACAGCCGCCGGGCTGGGCAATGCCGAGTTCGAGAACCTGATGAATGCCCTGTCCAACATGCAGGACGACCGCCCCCGCGCCCTCGCCTTCCTGCAGAACCAGACCCATCGGGACGGATTTGCCGGCGCCGCGATCAACATGCTGGCCGCCCAGCTTGTCGCCGCCCAGCAGGCGGCCGAACCGGGCAGTTTGCCGGACCTGTCCCCGCTCGATTTCTTTGCCGCCAGCGCCGAAGACGATCCTTACGCCCCGCTGACCTATTGGCATGCCGGGCGCTATGCCGCGACGCGCGATGATATCGAAGCGGCCTGGATGCTGTTTGAAATCGCCCGTGGCTTGCCGGACGCCGACCGTTTACCCCCCTTGGGCGAAGCATCGGCAATGCAGGAACAATTGCAGGCGCTTGCCCCGGATTTCTTCGGTCCGTCCGCTGCAGATTAACCCCGCTTCTCCACAGATTTAAGCCGCCATTAACCGAGTCAGAGCCTTGTGTTGACTCAGGAAAATGGCGCGCAACGCCTAGTCTGAGATTCGGTGTGGAAACACTACATCTTGGGGCCGCGCGCTTGGTTTACACAATATTAACCGCAGAATAGCGTTGGGCGGTTAAGTCGAGCGAGCGATTCGGAAATGTCGTCCAGTGGGCCATGGAGCGTGAAGGGGATCGATCCCCGCGCCCGGGCGCGGGCCAAGTCAGCGGCGCGCCGGGAAGGCGTGACTCTGGGCGAATGGATCAATCGCGTCATCCTGGAAGACTCCGATCCGGCCAAGGCCGATTGGGATGATGCCCTGGAATCCTTCCCGGGTTTCGGCGGCGGCTCGTCCCTGAGCGAAGAGGATGACCGGCTGTTGCGCGCCATGGTCAATCGCCTCACCGAACGCGTCGAAAACACCGAGCAACGCTCGGCCCGCACCCTGTCGGGCCTCGACAAGGCGATCACCCAGCTCGCCGACAAGATCAGCCGCTCCAGCGAACGTCAGCATTCGGAATTGCAGGCCACCCAGTCCTCGCTCGACCGGGTCCGCAAATCCCATGAGGACCTCGCCGACCGACTGCGCCGGATCGAGGCCGCCGGCCCCGCCTCTTCCTCGCCCGAAGACAAGGCCGCGTTCGAAACGACCGTCATGAAGCTGGCCCGCCGGCTTTATGAGCATGAGAACGAGCCCGCCGCCCGCCTGCACGAGGTGGATGAGGATTCCCGCTCCCTGTCGGAAAGCCTGGAGGCCCGGCTCGCTCGCCTGGAGTCCCGCGCTGACGACTATGCCGAGCTGGATCGCAAGCGGCAGGACCGGACCACGGACACGCTGGGCCAGCTGAATGCCAGCACGGAAGCGCTCAAGGCCCGGGTCGAGGGTGCCGAACGGGTCACCAATGATGCGGCCCGCGCCCTGGAAAGCTCGGTTTCGCGACTGGATGACCGGCTGCGTCATCTGGAAACCCGCAATTCCAGCGATACGGTCGAACTGGAACGCCGGTTCGAGCGCCTGTCCGAGGATGTCGCCCGTGTGATCGCGGATACGCGCAGCCAGATGGCCAAGGCCATGTCGAGCGCCACGTCCGAACCGCGCATCGACCGTCTGGAAGACGCCCTGACACGCGCCCTGTCGCGCATGGATGATGCCGAGCGCCGCCAGGGCGACAGCATGTCCCGCCTGGGCCAGGAAATCACCAAGCTCGCCGGTGCCATCGACCGCCGCCTGACGGAGAGCGAGCGCCGCTCGGCCGATGCGCTGCGGGAGGCGCAGAGCGAGAGCAAGCTGGACCGCCGCCTCGACGAGGTGCGCCAGGAAAGCCGCGACGCCATCCGCCGCATGGGCGAGGATGTCACGCGGCTGGGCCGTTCTCTCGCCGACCGGATCGACCAGTCGGAAACCCGCGCCAGCCAGGTGGTCGAGACGGCCACGGACCGCATGGCGCAGATGCTCGACAAGATCGAGTCCCGCCGCGCCAGCGAAGAGGATCTGGACAACCGCCTGCGCCAGTCCGAGGAGCGGACCGCCCAACGGATCGAGGAAGCCCTCGGCGGGGTGCAGGAACGCCTGTCCGCCATTCGCGGCGAGACCGATGAAGCCCTGTCGCCGGTGCAGCGGGCCATGTCCGCCCTGGCCGACCGTCTCGAGGCCATCGAGAACCGCAATGCTTCGCCGGTCGAGACTCCCGACGCGCCTGCCAAGGATGATGTGACGCCGGCCGCCGAAACCCCGTCTGCCGCGGTCGAGATCGACCTGGACGAGGAAATCGATTTCGACACGCCGCTGGCCCCGCCGCCGCAGGCGGAAACGCCGCTGGGTGCCGATGACGATGAGGAGGATCCCTTCCTCGCCGAGGCCGCCCCGGCACCGAGCAGCAAGCAGCGCCCGACCGCCCCGGTTGTGGCCGAAGCACCGGCGCCCCAGCCGGCGGCGCAACCCACCCGCGCTCCGGCCCAGGCCGCGGCCATGGTGTTGCAGCCCGCTCCGGTGCAGGACACACCCGCTCCGGCACCGCAGGCCCGAAATGCGCGCCCGGCCCAGCCGAATGGCCGGATCGGGGCGACAGCCGATTCCGATTTCCTGGCCGCCGCCCGCGAACGCACCCGTCAGCCGGGCGGTTCGCAAACCCATGCCAAGCCGGCCAAACCGTCCCGTGTGGGCCGGACCCTGCTCTACGCCCTGCCGATCTTCGCGCTGGCCATGCTGTCCGGTGCCGGCGCCCTGCTGGTCTGGGAAGCCTGGAAGGGCGATGCCGAACGGGTCGCCGTCGAGGCCCAGGCCGAACGTGACTTCATTGCGCAGGTCGAGGCCGGCCTGTCCGAACAACCGGCCAGCCCCACTGCCGAAGCCCCGGCTCCGGCCGACACCTCAACTGACAGCTCGCCGGCTCCGGCCCAGTCCGAGGTCAACCGCGAGCCGGTCGCCACACCGCCCGCCAGCACCACCGAAGCGCCCGGCCCGCAAGCCGGGGACGTGCCGCCCTCCAATGTGATGGCCGATGCGTCAGGCAGCTTTGTTCCCGCCGCGGCGGAACCGGTGAATACCGCCCCGCTCACGCCCGAACCGGCCAGCCCGGACCCGGCGCCTTCGCGCACCGCGACAACGCTGGCCAGCGCGGCGTCGGACGGCAATCCGGTTGCCCGCTATCAGCTGGGCATGCAGGCGCTGGAGACCGGCAATCCGGACAGCGCGGCCATCCTGCTGCGCCGGGCCGCCGAACAGGGCGTTCCCGCCGCCCAATACCGCTACGCCAAATTGCTGGAAACCGGCGAAGGTGTGCCGCAGGACCTGGAGGCCGCGCGCCGCTGGACGGAACGCGCCGCCAATGCCGGTCACCGCCGCGCCATGCACAATCTGGGCGTGATGTACTATTATGGAACCGGCGTCGCGGAAAATCTGGACACCGCGGCCCGCTGGTTCCAGGAGGCCGCCTTGCTCGGCTTGCGTGACAGTCAGTTCAATCTCGCCCTGCTCTATGAGACGGGTGACGGCGTGCCGCAAAGCCTGCCGGACGCCTATGCCTGGTTCTCGATTGCGGCCAATGGCGCCGATGACCCGACGGCCCGCGAGCGCGCCCTGGCCCTGGAAGGTGCCATGGAACCTGCCGCGCTCGACGCGGCCCGCTCGACGGCGGCCGGCTTCACGCCGCGCCCGATCGATGCAGAAGCCAATGGCATCTACCAGGACCTGCCCTGGGAACGTACCGCGACCACCGATGTCGCCGCCGTGCGCCGCGCCCAGGGTTTCCTTTCGGTGCTGGGCTATCGCCCGGGCCCGATCGATGGCGAGATGGGCCGCCGGACGCGTGACGCGATCATGCAGTTCGAAGCCGATCAGGGCCTGCCCCGCACCGGACATGTCGACAGCGTTCTGATCGAACGCCTTGAACGTGCGGCTGCGGGCTAGTCGGCCCGTGCAGATCTACCTCCCCATCGCGGAAATCTCGGTCAACATCTTCCTATTGCTCGGATTGGGCGGTGCCATTGGTTTCCTGTCAGGCCTGTTCGGGGTCGGCGGCGGCTTTCTGATGACCCCGATCCTGATGTTCATCGGCGTGCCCCCGGCCGTCGCCGTGTCGACCCAGGCGCCGCAGATTGTTGCCTCGTCCTTCTCCGGCGCCCTGGCCCACTGGAAGCGCAAGACGCTCGACCTGAAAATGGGCGGCCTCCTGCTGGCCGGCGGTGTGGTCGGCTCCTTCTTTGGCGTCCAGCTCTTCTCCTATCTGCGCAGCCTGGGCCAGATCGATCTCTTCATCGGCCTGTCCTATGTCGGCTTTCTTGGCGTGATCGGCGGACTCATGCTGCTGGAGAGCGTGCGGAGCATCCTGCGCAGCCGAACCGGTCAGGCGGTCAGCACGCCGCAGCGGCGGCGGCGGAGCTGGGTGGAACGCCTGCCGGTGAAGATGCGCTTTCCCAGTTCCGGCCTCTA
>NZLV01000080.1 GCA_002694345.1 Maricaulis sp. | reverse complement strand
TGAACTGGTCCAGTTCGTCGATCCCGTCCTGCGTTTCTGACGGGAAGGGGATGAAGCCCGGACCGGTGACGAGATTGCCACCATCGATATCGCCCAGCGAATAGCCTTCGGCGGTCTCCACGGCCGTGATCGAGGTCAGCGTCAGATCGTCCATGTAGTAGTTGACGGTCGCGCTCGTGCCCCAGCTGTCATAGGCCTGCGGATTGTTGAAGGTGCTGTCGAACCAGACCGTGTCGCGGTCGAAATTGCCGTTCAGATTATTGTTGCCGGGGCCGACAATATTGGCGCGGAACACGGCGGAGGTGCCGCGCAGGGAGCGGGCGTGGATATTGAACAGGGCGTCCAGGCTCTCCGTCGGCGTGAAGAGGAGCTGGGCGCGGCCAGCCCATTCGCGATGGCTGCCCATCACATCGTCCAGGCCGGTATAGCCGTTGTCGATCCAGTCTTCGCGGTTTTGCGTCATCAGGGAGAGACGCCCGGACAGGACATCGTCCAGGATGGCACCACCGAAGGCGGCTTCGGCGTTGAGCGTGCCCAGCGTGCCGACGGCGATCTGGGCATAGCCGTCGAGCTCTTCGGTCGGACGGTTGGAGGTGAAGGAAATCGTGCCGGCGGTCGTGTTGCGGCCGAACAGCGTGCCCTGCGGGCCGCGGGCGACTTCAGCCTGGGCGATGTCGAACAGCGGGAAGGATTTCAGGATGACATTTTCCATCACCACGCCGTCCATGATCACCGAAACCGGCTGGGAAGCGGCCAGGTCGAAATCGGTATTGCCCAGGCCGCGAATGTAGAAGCGGGGGGCAACACGGCCATTGGAGCTCTCGGCGTAGAGGCTCGGCACGCGGGCGGCGAGGGAGAGAATGTCGGCTCCGCCTTCGGTGAAGGGAGCAAGCTCGGCGCCGGATGCGGCGGTCACCGAGTTGGCGACATCCTGGATGTTTTCCTCACGGCGCGTCGTGGTGACGATGATGGTCTCGACGGTCGAGGCTGCGCTGGTGTCTTGGGCCAGGGCCGCCGGAACTGCGGCAAAGGAGAGGGCGAGGGCGCTGACACCGGTGCGGATCAGGGCCTTGCGGGAGATCGGGGAGCAGGTCATGGAAATCCCTTTCGGGGACAATCAGGAGTGCGCCGTTTCAGCATCGCATGGGCTGGATCGCGGTCACACGGTGAGAGATTTTGCTCCGTTACCGGATATTGCCGTTTCATGACAGTTCAACAGACGGGGAAGTGTGCGAATCCGGCTTCGGTGTTGCAGTGCAGCAACCCCTTCCTGTTTCCACTCAATTGCTTGGCGTCGGATCCTGCCAGAGCGGTTGCTTGCGCATGATGGCGGCAAAGCGGTCAGAGGTGACATGCGCCTCCAGCCAAGCCTGCAGGGCCGGCAGGGGCAAGGCGTCGAAACGCGACCGGTCGGCATTGGCAAACTGGCGGATGAAGGGGAAGAGCGCGATATCCGCCAACCGAACCTGCGGTCCGGTCAATTGGGCAGATGCGGCCAGTCGGTCTTCCAGTCCGTACAGGAGTTCAACGGCCTTGGCGTGGTGCGCGTCCGGATCGGCATCGTCATAGCGGGTCGCATATTTGTACCGGTCGAGATGGTGTTTGAAGGTCCCGTCGCACATCGCGATCAGGGCCTGCGTATCGCCCGGATCCGCACCCAGCCAATCGTCCGGGTCATTTTCGCCCAGGGCCCAGCGCATGATGTCCAGGCTTTCTTCAAGGACGCTTCCGTCCGGCCGGATCAGGACCGGCACCGTGCCTTTGGGCGAGGCCGCCAGCATCGAGGCCGGCTTGTCGCGCAAGAGAATGTCGCGGTGCTCGAAATCCAGTCCGCTGGCGTGCAGGGCCAGCCGGGCCCGCATGGCGTAGGGGCAACGGCGGAAGGAGTAGAGAATGGGCCGGTCCGGCCTCATTCAGGCGTGATCCGCTGGCCGACATGGCGCTCGCCGCGCGCCTGCGCCAGTTTTTCCTGGCGATGCCGCTCAGCATAACCTTCACGCCGTTCTGCATCGCGCTGGTCGTGGCAATACGGACAGGTCTCACCCTCCACGAAGAGCGGCGAGGTGCAATCCTCCGGGCTCAGCGGTTCGCGGCAGGCATGGCACAGCACGTGCGGGCCTTCCTCCAAACCGTGGCCGACGGAAACGCGGCGGTCGAAGACGAAGCAATCGCCTTCCCACAAGCTGTCCTCGCGCGGCACAGTCTCCAGATATTTCAGGATGCCGCCTTTCAGGTGGAAGACCTCGTCAATGCCCTCCTCCTTGACGAAGGCAGTGGCCTTCTCGCAGCGGATGCCCCCGGTGCAATACATGGCGATGCGGGCATTGGGCCGGGTTTCGCGAAAACGGCGGAACCAGTCGGGGAATTCCCGGAAGCTTGTGGTTTGCGGATCGACAGCGCCAGCGAACTGGCCGATGCGGACCTCGTAATCATTGCGCGTGTCGATGGTGACAACGTCGGGCGCCGTGATCAGGGCGTTCCAGTCTTCCGGTTCCACATAGGTGCCGACCGTCACATTGGGATCGATGCCCGGCACCCCCATGGTGACGATCTCTTTCTTCAACCGCACCTTGAGGCGCAGGAAGGGCTGTTCGGAGGCCCGGCTTTCCTTGTGTTCCAGATCGGCCAGGCCGGGAAGACTGCGCAGGAAGGCCAGCGTCGCCCGCAAGCCCGCTTCCGGTCCGGCTATCGTCCCGTTGATGCCTTCCGGGGCAAGCAGCAGAGTTCCAGCCACGCCATTGGCTTCGCACACATCATGGATGCGCGCCTGCAGAGCGGCGTCGGCGGCCAGGGGCGTGAATTTGTAGAGGGCAGCTACGAGGAAATCGGACATGTCAGGCACACGCTTTCGGGAGCGCCTGTATACCCGCCTCAATGGCTGACGTCATCGCCAGCCATCACTGCCCTCTGCGCCATGATGGCTAGTGAAGGTTCGCGCTGGCCGTTTTCAGGGCGTCCGAAGCGGCCATGATCGCAGAGGCGTCGGCCTCGAGCGTGTCCGGCTGCAAGGCTTGCGGGAAGGCCAGGAGCAATTCGGCAATGGCGGCCGTGAAGCCGGCAGCCAGCGCCGGATCGGCCGCCGCGATGTCAGCCAGATGGTTGTCGGCATAGCGCTGCGCCGCATGGGCGAAGCCGTAACCGTCCAGATAGGCTTCACCGGCTTCCGGCACGGAAACGACCAGACGGTATTGCAGGGCGGCGCGTTCGATCAGGTCGGACAGGACGCGGGCATGAACGGCGGCGGCACTGGCCTCGCTTTGCGGTGCATAGGCTTCTGCGCCATCCAGAGCGGCAATTACAGCGTCGACTTTGGCAGCAATTTCTTCATCGGTGTCGCCGCCATAGGGGGCCACGGCCGCGGCTGTCATGGTTTCGCCGAACAGGGGCGCACCCAGAGCCTGAAGAACCGGCTCGAAGTCGATGTAGATTTCCGAGATCGGGTGGGCGAACATTTCTGCGCCGGCGGTGCGATCGCCAGCCTGGAAGGCGTCGATGCCGGCCAGGTAATGGGCCCGCATCACTTCCACGGCGATACCATAGACGACCGGATCGCTTTCCGCGGCGACCGGGTCGATGCCGAACTCGCCGCCGCCACCGCCGCCTTCGCCTTCACCTTCACCCTCACCTTCGGAGAAGGCCGGGGTGGACGGAGCCTGGGAGGTCGGGGCGGCCAGCTGGCCGTGTTCGCCGGCTTCACCGGCCTCACCAGCGGTATCGCTGCAGGCGGCGAGACCGCCCAGCAGGGCGACTGTGCCGACCGTGGTCCAGATGCGGGTGCGACGCTTGATCCCCATGAAACTTCCCCTTGCCGATGGCATGACTTGTATTGGACGTAGGAAACCGCCTAAACCCATTTTCAGTAAATGACAATTAGTCGCAGGTGAATTCATGCTGTTGTGTCTGCAAAATCTCTGCTCGCCCGAAGAAGTCGGCCAATTGCGCCAATTGGCGGAGGAAAGCGATTACGCAGATGGTCGCAAGACCGCCGGATGGGCCGCCCGCGAGGTGAAGCGCAATGAACAGGTCGAAGCCGGACCGCGGATCGACACGATCCGCACCCTGGTCCGACGGGCGCTGGATCGCCACCCATTGTTCAACAGCTTCGCCCAGCCCAAGGCGATCACGCGTATGCTGGTCTCGCGCTATACGGCGGGCATGGAATACGGACGCCATGTCGATGATGCCCTGATGGGCGGACGCCGGGTCGACCTGTCCTTCACGCTCTTTCTCTCCGATCCGCACACCTATGAGGGTGGGGAATTGATCATGGAGGGCATTGAAGGGGAAACCGAGATCAAGCTCGCTCCGGGCGAGGCGGTGATCTATCCGACCGCCTCTCTTCACCGCGTGGCTGAAGTGACCCGCGGTGAGCGCCTGGCCGTCGTGGGCTGGGTTCGCAGCTTGGTGCGGCGCCCGGATCAGCGGGAAATCCTGTTTGATCTGGATCAGGTCTGCCGCAGCCTGTTTGAAAAGTCCGGCAAGACCGACGAGCTGGACGTGCTCTTGAAGACCAAGTCCAATCTTCTGCGCCAATGGGCGGAGGATTAGCGGGCGGGCAGTTCGATCACATCCTGCCAATCGGGATGCCGCCGGGCCTGGGCCTCGACATAGGAGCAGGCGGGAAGAATGGTGAAACCCTGTTCCCGCGCATCGGCGACCACGCGCTCGACCAGCAATTGGGCGATGCCCTGGCCCCGCAAGGCTTCGGGGACGCGGGTGCTGTTGATGCGGACCCGGTTACCGGGCAGCCGCTGGAAGGTCATTTCGCTGAGCGCATCAATTCCCGGCAGGCGGGCCAGATAGCGACCGGTCGCGCCGGCTTCCTCAAGCGAAATCTCGACTGTCATGGCCTAGACCATTTCCTGAGCAATCGCGCCGGGCTCGGCGCTGCGGATGGTCAGACTATGACCGGCATCCGCGCCAAAGGCTATGAAAAGGCTGGTGGTGATCCCCAGAATGGCGATCGACAATATCAATCCGGTCCAACGCATGGTGTTCTCCTGTTCGGAGAGCACAGATCGGGAGCCGGATCGTCGGTTTCCAGAGGCAAGGCCTGATTGTCCGCCATGCGAAATCGCATGGCTCGGCCTCTTGAAGCGCCGGGTCAGGCGGTGAGGGCCAGCGTGCGGGGGGCGGCGGGACGGAAGCCTTCGTCCAGTGAGCGCGCCTCATAGGGCGTCATCTCGATCCGGTCCGGGGCCAGGTCGAGGCAGTTGAAGGCGGCGGGCTCATCGCGGGTCCGCAGCGAGAATGTCGTACCGGCACCGATGAACCAGCACAGCCGGCCATCCCGCTCCAGGCTTTCCGCAAAGGTCTCGTGCAGATGTCCGGTGAGGACCAGATCGCAATGATCGGCGCTCCGGCGGGCCGCTTCTTCGGCTCGGGCCGTACGGGCGCGGCCTCGCGCGCCACCCGGCGCGAGCAGGGGGTGATGGCAGGTCAGGATGCGGGTCGCCTGGTCTGCGTCGCCCGCATTGAGCCGGTCCAGGGCCGTATCGAGATCGGGTAGGGAGACCCGGCCGAGCGACCAGTCCGGCTGCCATTGTGCCCGGCGGGCTGTCCGCAGGCATTCCACCCGGACAGACGGACCGGCAAAACGGTCGGAAATCTCGGCCTCCAGTGAGCGATCATAGCGACGCCAGGGCCGGAAGAAGCGTTCATGCAGGGCCCGGACCGGTGTGTCGTGATTGCCCGGCATGCCGATGACCGGGGCCTCCAGCGCGGCGAAGAAACGCGCAGCGGCCCCGAATTCGCGCTTGCGCCCGGACTGGGTGAAATCCCCGGACGCGATCACCAGGTCTGGTGCCAGCGCCTTGGCCGTGTCGTGAAACGCCTCGACGAGAGCGGGGTGTTCGGCGCCGAAATGCAGGTCGGCAATGTGCAGGATACGGGTCATGAAGCGACGGGCAGAAACAGGAGGGGTGAGGAGGCTCGCCGGATCTCGACATCGCATTCGGTGAAGACCGGCTCGCCATCAATCATGGCGGCCATCGGTTTGCGGGACGTCGCCGAGAGAGTCTCGACCCGGCCTGTCGGCAGGCGGTCGGGATCGGTGAGGGCGGTCAGACCCATCCGGGCGATATCGCCCATCTCGCGCCAGTGCACGGCGATGTATTGCATCGCGTCGCGATCCGGATCGGACAGGTCGACATAGATGCCGCTCGCGCTGTGGCGGCGGGCACCTTCGTCGGTCTGATAGCGAATGCCAGGCTTGAAGGCCTGGCGGAGCGAAGCCGCCACACGCTTCGAGAAGGACGGCAGGGGCGGCGGGCCTTCGAATTCCCTCAGGCGCTCACGCGCCCGGGCCACGGTGGACGGGAAGCCGAGTGCAGCGGCGACCAGGAAGGGTGACCCGTTCAACAGGCCGGGCCGGAAGCGAAGCGGGGGCTCGCCGGTGATGTGGTCGAGCAGATCAACCGGGTCGCGGTCACCATAGATCCGTTTTACCAGCATGTTCGCCGTACCGAAGGGCAGGGGCAGGAGCGGGCATTCCGGCGCTATTTCCAGAACCTGTTCAGCGATGCTGCGGATCGTGCCGTCGCCGCCTGCAATGGCGAGCCCATCGAGCCCGTCCGCCAGTGCCGACTTCAGCTGTTCCGGCTCAAATTCGTCCAGCGGCCAGACCTGTTCGATGCAGCCATGCCCGGTCACGGCATCACTGCGCGTATCCGACCCGCTTCTGGAAAAGCCGCCCGACGCCGTGTTGACGATCAGGGCGAGACGTTTTTGGGAAGCGTTGGCCGACATGTCTGGAAGATCAACATGTTTCGCCGTCAGGGCAAAGCGCCCCGTTTGTATATTCCTAGTCTCGCCGCCCGGGGCCTGTGAGGGGCCCCGGACAGGCGAGCCACAGGCTAGTGGGCCGGAACCGCGACGGCCGGCAGGTCCGTAAAGGGCTGGATGCCGAATTCCGGATAGACTTCCGTCGGGTAGTAGAAGGTCCCGTTGGACGCCACGAGCGAGATCGTCTTGATCTCGCGGAAATCGGCGGTCGGGTCGCCCGGCACGAGGAAGAAGTCGGCCAGCTTGCCCGGCTCGATCGATCCAAGCTCTTCGCCCTGGCCCAGATAGTCCGCCATGCCCTGCGAGGCCCAGGCCAGGATCTCCGGCGCGGTCATGCCGATGGACTGGTAGAGTTCCAGTTCGCGGTGATAGCTGAAGGACCCGCCCAGATCGGTTCCCGGCACGATGAAAATGCCGGCGTCATGCATCATGCGCAGGGTTTCGGTGATCTGGTCGAAGGCGCCGGCATAATTGGCGTCATCCTCCGGCGTGGCGATATCCGCCCAGGCCGAACGGGCCTGGCGCTGGAAGTCGACCGGCATGTGATCGATATAGTCGACCACGCCGGGCGAGACCGTGCCATTGCGCGAGAGCAGCAGGGCTTCATGGATGGCAAAGGTCGGGTCGATGGCAATGCCGCGATCCGCCATTTCCGCAATCGTCGCCTGGACCGGCTCGGACTGCAGATCCAGTGCCGGCAGGCGGCGCAGGGCCGTCAGGCGCAGCAGGGTGCGGGTGTCTTCACCGTCCTCCAGGACCCAGCCCAGCATGACCTGGTTGATGTGGGTCATCTCGTCATAGCCAGCCATGATCATGCTGTCGGCATTGGAGAAGGCCGGCACGTGACCGGAGACCCGCAGGCCGCGCTCATGGGCGCGCTCGATCATGGCCGGCACCCAGTCCGGGTTCATCGAGTTGTAGATCTTGATCTGCCAGAAATCGCCCATGTCGGCATAGGCGTCGACGGCGGCCACAGCTTCCTCCAGGCTGGACACCAGGATGCCATTGTTCGAGTTGAATTCGGAGCGGCCCTCGATGAAGCCGGAACGCGTCACGCGCGGGCCGGCAATCTCGCCGCCATTGATCCGCTCGATCAACGCACCCAGGACGTCATTATTATTGCCCATGTCGCGGACCGAGGTGACACCGGCCAGAACATTGAGCATGGCAGAGCCTTCACCCAGATGGCCGTGCATTTCGAACAGGCCCGGCAGCAGGGATCCGCCGGCGCCGTCAATCTCCACTTCGCCTGCGGCGGTGGGGACGTCGAGCGGATCGATCGCCGCGATCCTTTCACCGGTCACCACGACAGAGACCGGTTCTCCCAGGCTCTCGGTCTCCGGATCAAACACCCGGACATTGCGGATGCGCACCGGGGCTCCGTAATCATGGGCGAAACGGGCCTGCATGTCGGCATAGCGCTGGGCGCCATAACCGGCGGCGAGGCCACGCAGACGCTCATCCTCGGCTTCATACCCGGTTTCCAGAACGGCGAAGCCCGGCGTGATCAGGCCGAAAAACGCCTCGCCCGACATCAGGAAATAGGTCGGATTGGTGCTGGTGCCGGAGAGGGCATAGACCGTGACGTCGCGGTCGCCGGCTTCACCGGTCACCGTCAGCTGGTCGATCTCGCTCATGCTCAGCGTACCGCCGGGCAGGGCGGCCAGCGTGCCGTCCTCCGAGCTCATCAGGGCACGCGCCGCAATGGCGAGCCAGTAGGGGCTGGCATTGTTGGGGACGTAGAAAGCCGGGCCGGCCGGCAGCGCCTGGTCGGAACCCGTGGAATCGGTCCAGCGGGCCTCGCTGTCGACCATGGCGAAGCTCTCTTCGACCGGATTGCCGAAGGTTTCCGCACCTTCCACACTCCAGCTGGAGGGCAGGCCGTTCTCGTCCAGCGTCACGGTTTCCGCGAGCGTCGGGCCGCGGCCATTATTCCGGTATTCGAAATCGACCGTGTATCCGTCTTCGCCCGGCGTGACATCCATGGCGCCAATCGGCGTGCCACCGACCAGGACGACGAAATGCGTGGCTTCCTCGCTGGCTGTGGCGGCCGCACTCGAAGCATCCGGCGTGGACGGCGCGCTGCACGCGGCCAGTCCGGCCAGGAAGACGGCCGCAAGGGCCGGGCGAAGATGGGATGACATGGAAAACTCCCCCGAAGTTCAAGATGGCCAACGGGTTAACATTCTTCTCGAAGGGAGTCTTGCGAAAGCGGGGCCGGGGGCAACCGGAGTGTCAGATGGCGGCCACTCGTTTGGGAATGGCCGCCATCCGACGGAGGGATTATCCGCGTGGCGGGATCAGGCGACCCACATCATGTCGGCAGCCGGAACGGGCTCGAACACCGGTTCGCCAAACTCCATGGCCGGCTCCGCGTCGGCGCCGCCCATCACGGTGAGGCTGTCCGTGTCGGACCAGCGATAGACGACGGTATCGCCTTCGGTCTCTACGGTCGCATCGGACAGGGAATAGCCGTTCAGCTCGAGCACATCGGCATCCGTGAAGTCCATAATGATGTCATTGCCGCCACTGAAGACGAAAGTATCGCTGCCCTGGCCACCGATCATCACGTCATCTCCGGCACCGCCGTCGAGATAGTCGCGGGACTTGCCACCATCGAGCCAGTCATTGCCATCGCCGCCCAGCAGGGTGTCCTGGCCGTGATCGGCGATCAGCACATCATCGCCGGCACCGCCATCGATCACGCCGTCAACGCGGCCATTGCCGACCGCGGTATAGGTGTCATTGCCGCCACCCAGATGGATGTCGCCTTCGATGCGTCCAGCATTCGAGACGATCTCGACAAAGTCACTGCCCTCAATCGCCGTAACGCCGCTGATCAGTCCGCCTTTTTCATTGATGATCGTATTGGTCGTGCCAGCCGGCGGGGCCGGGTAGCCGAACACGCCCAGGCCGGCGCCGGGGTCGACGATGATGGCGGCGTCATGATCCGAACGGATCGTCCCGGAATTGGTGACCACAGCGCCGTCCCAATTGAGGAACACGGCCGCGGCATGGCCTTCATTGCCGAATGTGGCGTCCAGGGCTTCACCCTCGGCGGCGATCAGTCCGGTATTGGTCAGCTCGGTCGCCCCGGCCACGTAGAGGCCCGTGGCACCATCCCCGGTGGACAGGATCGTTCCGGAATTCACGATGGTCC
This sequence comes from Maricaulis sp., assembly GCA_002694345.1. Lineage (GTDB taxonomy): Bacteria > Pseudomonadota > Alphaproteobacteria > Caulobacterales > Maricaulaceae > Maricaulis. The sequence continues at coordinate 3,425 of NZLV01000080.1, read as the reverse complement.
CATCACCGGAGAATATTCCGGTCGCATACTGACCGGCCGTCGTGATGCTTCCGGCATTGCTGACAGGACCGGCGCGGACTGCAAACACGGCTGCTGCGCCATCCCCGGTCATCTGGATCGACCCGCCGGACCCGATGTCGGCGGATGCGGTCGGGGCGTTCAGGACAAGCCCGTTGGCACCGGCGCCGCCCATGTCGATCTCTCCTGACAGGCTGACATGTCCGTCCCGCACGGCTGTACCGACAGCCCCTGCACCGAGCAGGCGGATTGCGCCATCAATGTCGATACTGGTGTCCGGCCCAAGCGCCAGGATGCCAACATCACCATCGCGGTCGCCCTCGATTGATGAGCCGCTCTCCAGCGTGATCGTGCTGCCTGCTCCCAGCGAGAGAATGCCGCCGGGCGGATCGCCTTCGGTCAGCAGGATGACCTGTCCCTGTTCCAGAACAATCTGATCATCGGCCAGCGCCGACATGATCGGGTCGACATATTCGGTTTGAATGGGTTTGCGCTTCGCCATAACTCTTTCCCTTTTGCTCCCTTGTGCGCCTCCGACACGGACCTCCCCGGCGCCTGGCAGGTGGGCAAACGGTGTCCGGGATCGGGCTGAACGTCCCGAGCGAGTTCTGATAAATTTCTGAGAACTGGGCCGAAGCCTTGCTCGCGGCGGGAGAAAAAATGCGATATGCAACTCACATCATGTGAGCCAAAAGAGTGAGCCGTGTCAGAGTCTTCGGATGCTTCCATCCCGACGGGGAATGCCCGGGACGCGGCAATTCTCTCGACGTCCAGACTGACGCTCGACCGCCTCAATCACATCGTCACACTTGATGGACAGCCCGTTGCCTTGCGTCCCACGCCGTTCAAGCTTCTCTGGACGCTGATGGCGACAGCACCGCAAGTGCAGTCCAAGAGCGATCTTCTCGAGACGGTCTGGGATGGTGTTGTGGTGGGGGATGAAGTCCTGACGACGGCCATCCGGGACATTCGCCGGGCCTTGGGCGAAGAGATCCGAGACCCGCACTTCATCCGGACCCTGCCGCGCCGCGGCTATGCCTTCATTCCGCCCGTGCAGACCGGTCACCAAACGATCGAGGACGCGGACCAGCCCGAACCGTTTGTGGTGCGACCCGGGCTTTCCAGGGGCCTGATCGCTGGGCTCGTCATTGCGGGATGCCTGGCCCTTGTTTGGCTTTTTGGCTCGCGCCTACAGGACGGAGAGGCGCCGTATCGTGCGGCACTGGCCGCCAGCTGGCCGGATACGGTCACGGCACGCTTTCCCGATCTCGACCGGCACCTGGAAAGTGAAGCCCGGAGAAGTTCCGCCTTCGTGAGCCGTGGCGAGCCGTCCGGCCATATTCTGGATATGGATGTGGCAGACGGGCAGGACCGTTTGAATGTCCGCATTCTCGGCGCGGACGATGCGGTGCCGGAGCACGGTTTTGAACTGGATCTCGCCAGCGCCGACAGCGAAGACCTGGCGCGGCGCATCATTCTGATCACCACGGACCTGCTGCATTGTGCCGAGGATGTGCAAGCCATGCTATTGCCGGCGAACCGGCGAAACCGGAGCGTCGGCAGTCTGGTCTTTGCGCTCTGCGAGACCAGCCGGGTGGCCTCTTCGCCCTATGATCGGGTCAACGCATCGGAGACCCTGCTCAGCGCCATTCCCGATGATCCCGGGGCCATGGCCCTGCAGGCCATCATGCTCGCCAGCCGGCCTGACCAGCACTTGTTTGGCCGGACCGACCCGCGCGCTGAAGAGTTGGAACAGCGCATATCCGATTTGCTGGCGCGTTCCCGCACGGCGGGTGGACCGGAGACGGCCATTGCCATGGGCGAGCGCCTCTTGGCAGCCCGTCAGGCCAGCCTTGTTGACCAGGCCACACTCCTCGATACCGCACCGTTCAACGACTGGATTGCCTTTCGACTCTTGTTCTGGCGTGTGGTCCTGTTGCGTCGGACCGGTCGGCTGGCCGAAGCCGCACACTTGCTGGACCAGGCCCGGGCGCGATGGCCGACCCATGCCGAGCTCCGCATCATTCTCAGCCTCACCCAGACCATGCAGGGCCTGCATGCCGATGCCGCCGCAACGCTTGTGGACGCCGAGACTCTGCTACCCGAATTTTCCGCCTTCTCAGCGACCCTGGACCGGCAATTCGCTTTCTATGGGACGGAAACGGAAGCGCGAACGCGAGGTTTGGCGGGAGCTCCGCCACATATTTCCGACTGCATGCAGGCCTTCAATGCTGCCCGGTTCGGAGGGGCAGACGGGTTCGGAAACGATTGCGACCGGCTGGATATCTCCCATCGCGCCCAGATGTACGCCATCCTGGGCGATGTCGACGGAGCTCTTCGTCAGGTGGAGGCCTTTGATCCGGAGGCGGCCGGCATCGGCATCATTTTGCACTACAGCGAGTTCGCACCGTTGTGGGCGACCCCGCGCATGTGGGACATCGCCGACCGGTTCGGACTTCCCGAATTCTGGCGCGAGACCGGAATCCGCCCGGACATGTGTTTCCAGGAGCGCTTGCGGGAAATTTGCGACGCCTATTTGTAAGGCTCAGGCCTTTTTCACGAATTCTGACTTGAGTTGCATGGAACCGATCCCGTCGATCCGGCAGTCGATATCGTGATCACCCTCGATGAGGCGAATGTTCCGGACCTTGGTGCCGACCTTCACGACCAGGGAGGATCCCTTGACCTTGAGGTCCTTGATCACGGTGACGCTGTCGCCATCCGCCAGCTCGGTGCCGTTGGAATCGCGCCAGACCGGGCCGCTGTCGGCAACGGGCTCGGCGCTTTGGGTGGACCATTCATGGGCGCATTCCGGGCAAACCAGCAGTGCGCCATCTTCATAGGTGAAGGCAGACCCGCATTCCGGGCAGGGGGGAAGCTCGCTCATGGGGGACTCCTGAACCGATGAGGCCGTCCCTATGCCGTCTCGCCCCGGGCTTGTCCATGGGTCAGGCCCGGGGCGCAATGACGCGGACGGATCAGCCCGCCATCTGGTCGAACCAGGCGCGATACATCGGTGCGACGGCTTCGCCATAGTAGAGGAATTCCGGAATATCCCGGCGCAGGGCAACATGATCGTCCGCCCAGGCCACGAAGGCCGCCGTGTCATGGGTGGGCGTTCCGTGCGCTGCACCCAGTGCAGCCAGATGGCCGGCTTCCTCGGCGCTTTCGGTCAAAACCCAGATGAAGGCCAGCTGGTCATCGGCAAGGACGAATTCGGCGAGACGCGGCTGCCCGGCATGGTCAAACCCCTCGCAATCCACCTGAACGTGGCTGGTCTGGGCAATCGGCAGTTCGGCCGGATCCAGCGTTCGGACCTCATAGCTGTCGCACAGATTGGCCAGAACCGGTTCCAGGTCCGCCAGACCGACACCGAACGTCACCTGCGACGGCAGGGTGACGGGGTC
>NZLV01000079.1 GCA_002694345.1 Maricaulis sp. | reverse complement strand
GGCTGCTGGCCGCGATCGAACCGCCGGACGTGACCGTCGTGCGATACGGGTCCGGCGTGAAGCCACCGCGCAGGGACACGCTGCCGAAATTGGCCGGCAGCGACCAATCGATGCCGCCATAGGAGCCGCCGCCCCCACCACCGCCACCGGTCAGGCCCAGCTCGGAAATCGCCAGCGTTGCCGGCGCGTTGTTGCCCTCGCGATAGGAACCGACCCAGATATCGTAACGGCCGGACCGCGGATTGGCGAATGTCAGGGACGGGTTCAGGCCTTCGCCGCTGTCATCATCGCAGAACCAATTGCCCGTCGGTCCGTTGACGACCAGCGTGGTGTCAGTTTCCGAAACGGCGCCAATGGTGAGATCGAACGTCGAGCCGGCGGTGTAGTAGACCGAAAAGTCAGGCGCATTGGCGATCCAGCCGCGACAGGAGCTGGAAATATTGCTGGCCGGGCGGGACCCGCCGGATGTCAGGCGGACCGTGTAGGGGTCCGGCGTGAATCCCGCGTTCAGGTTGACGCTGCCATAGGACGGCGTCGCGCTGAAATCCTGGGCCAGTGCCGGAACGGACACGGCGGCGACGGAGATCACAGCTGCGAGTAGAGTTTTCATTTCAAGACCCCTCCCAGAGCCTGCTCGGCCGGCCGGAAGCACCCCCTGCGCTCCACCAGATCCGGTCAAGTTCCAAGAGATTAGACGAAGGGGCCGCTGAACCCTAGCTGAACAGCACGATATTTCTATTCCTGCGACGAAAAGTCCGCATTGCCGGCATCGTCCTGCCAACCCAGGGCCGCCGCGATCAGATGGAAAATCGTGTTCTGCTCCAGAGAACCCGAGAACCAGTGCGAGCGCGGACCCGACGCGTAGAGCGCGACGTCCGCCCCGGAATGGGTTTCGTCTTCCAGCTCGACCAGAACTTCCTGGCGATAATCGGGATGGAGCGTGTCCGCCTCATCGAGCGCCGGACTGTCCGGCGTCCGCACATTATGCCCGTTGCGATAGCCCAGCGTGGTGTAGGGCCGGCCGCTTTCGTCCAGGGTCAGTCGCGGTTCGCTGCCCGGCTGGCGCGGATCAGAGCGGCGCACCAGGCCGAGGATTGGATTGCCACGCGCCGGATAGCCGGCAAAAGTCATGGTGTGACCATGGTCTGCGGTGACGATGACCAGCGTCTCGTCCAGATCGACACGGGCGAGCGCGGCGGCGATGGCCGCGTCGAACGCCTCCATATCACTCAGTGCGCGATAGGCATTGGTGGCGTGGTGGGCATGATCCACCCGCCCGGCCTCGACCATCAGGACATAGCCTTCCTCATGCCCGGACAAGCGGTCGATCGCGAAGGCGGTCATGTCGGCGAGCGAGGGTTCGGAGGTCTCTGCCCGGTCGGCCTCATAGGACATGTGACTGTCATTGAAGAGCCCCAGAACCGGCGCATCCGACGCAGCCGGGAGGGCCAGCAAACCTTCGCGATCCTGGACCACATCCCCCGGCCAGGCGGCGATCAGGTCGCGCCCGTCTGCACGGTGCCCACCCGCATCCACCGGCAGGAAGTTGGCCCGGCCGCCGCCCATGGCGACCTCCAGGCCGTCGCCGACAGAGAAAGCCAGCAATTGCGCGGCGATATCCTGGCAGCCTGCCGCACGCGCCATGTCCGGCATGTCGGCATCACTTTCCCAATTCCGGCTGAGGCTGTGGGCATACATCGTCGCCGGCGTGGCATGGGTCAGGCGTGCCGTGCTCACAACACCCGTGGCCAGGCCCTGGCGCTCCGCGATTTCCACCAGGGTGGACGGAAACTCTGCATCCGGAGCACACGCCTCGAAACCCTGGTCCGCGACCACGCTGATGGCCCCGGTGCGGGTCTTGTAGCCGGTCACGAGCGCCGTCGCGGTGCTGGCCGAGTCCGCGACCTGGGCATCCGTATTATAGGTGCGAACCAGAGCCGTCTGATCGAGCCCTTCGAACACATAGGTCTGGGTTTCGCCTTCCCCTGTATGCTCACCCAGGAAAATCCGGCCGGCGGAGATCGTCGGAATGCTCATTCCGTCCGCGATGAAGAGGATCACATTGCGGGCCTGCTGGGGCCGCACTTCAACCGCTTGGCGGCGGGCCACTTCGGCCTGGGCCCGGGCCCAGCTATCCTGGCTGGCCCCTGTCGGATCCGTTTGCGCCAGCGCGGTCGATGACAGGGCAGACGCGGCCAGGAACAGGGACAGGACAGACAGGGTTTTCATCGCAACAGCATCCTCTTTACGGCGGGAATGCATGGCCTAATGGCCTCAATCGCGGAATGCCAATGAAAGTTTCGCGTCGGCGCGCCGCTTATGCAGCAGCCGGGTCGAGCAGGATGGTGGCTTCGACCAGATTGCCACTTCCCATGTAGGTGACCGACGCGAAAGACAGGGAGCGCGCCATCGCGATGCCCCGGCCGCGATAGCCGGTGCCAGTGCCGTCTTCGCCCTCGAGGGCGGCATGGTCGAACCCGGAGCCGTCGTCCTGGATGGTCAGGGAAATCATGCGGCGCCCCCGCGTGAAATTGACGATCACGCGACGCGCCGCATAGCGAGGGTCCAGGAGCCGTTTCTCAATTTCCGCGCGCCATTGTCCGGACAGGAGCAGGTCCTGCTTTTCCTGCGCCCCGATCTCCAGATTGCCGTGCTCGACCGCATTCACCAGCAATTCCTGCAAGCCCACGGCGACGAGATCGGAATTGGGACAGGCCAGAGCCAGCATGGTGGCCAGATTGCGCGCCTCATCGAGCGTGCGAAACTCGAACTGGCCGGACATAATGGTCCCGACCGCAGACCGGCGCGATGCCACGTCGGCGCGGAGATTGGCCACTTCCTCCTGGAAGTCCCGGGCGATCCGGACAATGGCCACCAATGTTGCCGGATCGGAGTCGGGCGGCAGGACGAAATCGGCCTGGACCGTTTCATCGGTCCCGTGGCTCAGCAGGACGGACTGGAAAGCGTCGGACGCCCGGCCCTGGGCCAGGGCAATGGCGCGGACATGAGCCTGATCGGCGACCACAATCCCGATTTCGCCTTCAGCCGGGAGGTCCGGCCCGACAACGACCCGGTCTCCGGCCTCGGCAACAAGCACCTCGGCCAGGGTATCGGTGACAGGACCCGGCGCAAGCGCCAGCCAGATGCGATCCTTCTTGCGCGCCCTCATGCCCCGGCCTCCAGCAGGAGCCAGGTCAAATCATCATCGACATGCGCATCGGCCGATCCGAACAGACGCTGCAGCAGGGCCGATTGGAAATCCGCTCCGCCCGTCAACGCTGTGCCAACGACATCCGCCAGCTGGGGCGTGTCCAGGGCGGCCGTTGGATTGCGGAAATTCTCGTAGAGCGCATCGCTGTAGACAAAGACCCGGTCTCCGGCACCCAGCGGGCATTGCCGCACGGGATAGACCGCGCGCGCATCGCAGCCCAACAGCAGGCCGGACGCATCCAGCGCTGTCCAACTCCCGTCCGCGCGATAGTGCAGGGGTGAAGGCGACGCCGCCGCCGCATATTGCATCACCCCGCCCGGAACATCGACCAGACCATAGAAGCCCGTCGCAAACTGTTCGACAGGCAACATGTCCACCAGGGCGCGATTCAGCGCTTCCATCCAGGCCCCGGGCTGGTCCGCCAAATCGGACATGCCGGCCGCCAGCATGTGAACCCGGAACGCGTTGATGGCCGCCGACACGCCATGCCCGGACAAGTCGACCATGAACAGGCCGAACCGGGTCTCGTCCACCGGGAAGACCTGCCAGAGATCACCCCCCAGCGTGTTGGACGCCCGGTAGAAAGTGGACAGTCCGGCCCGGCGGGGCTTCACGATCGCTTCGATCTCGCCAGCCGGCTTCAGCAGGGATTGCTGCATCGCCTGGGCCACGCGCAAATCCTCTTCCATGCGGCGGCGATAGACCTGCAGGCTTGACATCATGCGTCGGCGTTCCAGGTGCAGGCGGACCCGCGAGACCAGTTCACCGGCATCGATCGGTTTGGAGACAATGTCCGAAGCCCCGGCATCGAAGGCCCGGACCCGGTAATCATCCTCCTGCATGCCGGTCTGCATCAGGATCGGGATCTCGCGGCTCAGCTCGGCGCGGATGCGCTGGCAGACCTGGAACCCGTCCAGACCCGGCATCACGATGTCGAGCACGACCATGTCCGGCTTGTGGGCCATCCGTTCGAGCGCGGTCGGTCCATCCTCAGCGAAATCGAGATGGCGAAAGCCGGCCTGTTCCAGCACCGCACCGATCAACCGGCGCGAGGATTCCAGATCATCCACGACCAGAATCCGGGCCGAGGTGATGTCATCATCCTCGATGGTCCGGACCGGGTTGTGTGGACTTTTCAGCATCTCAATCGATCGGGATCAATTGTTCCAGCCGGGACAATTCCACGACCTTGGCGACATGTCCTTGCACGCCCCGCAGACGCAGCGTCTTGCCTTGTTTGGCCGACCGGTCATTGGCCAGAAGCAGCATACCGATCCCGGCACTGTCGATCATGGTCAGGCCGGACAGGTCCAGAACAGCCGTTTCGGCGTCACTGTCGACGATGGCCGTCACCACCCCCCGGAAACTTTCGTGGTCATCAAAGGTGAGCATTTCCGACAGCGTCACGACCAGCTGGCCGTCTGCGGTTTCGGTCCGGAATTCCATACTGACCTCCTGTCAGGACTTTCGGGGGTTCACGCCGCCTGCAAATGGCGGATCGCGGACTGGAGCACATCCGGCAGGGCATCGGCATCTTCGACCTGGCCCTGTTCCAGCTCGGCTGCCAGGGCGGCCAAGCGCTTGAGCCCGATATTGGATGCGGCTCCCTTGAGGGCGTGCGCCGAACTGCGGGCCTCGTCCGGGTTTTCAGCCCCGTGCGCATCCGAATAGGCCGACACCAGACGCTCAAGATCAGCCACGAACTGGCCCTTCATGTCATCCAGAACCGGCTTTCCGACGGCAGCCACCAGGGCCGAGATTGCCACCATGTCCAGCTCGGGCTGGCTCCGCCAGTCACTCATCGGTCTCGATCCCCGTCTTGCGCGCGAATCCAGCGCGCGCTTTCCATCGGAACGCAATCTAGTCGCGCCCCTCGCAAAGCGGCAAGTGCGGGTGCTAGCGAGTACCGTCGCGAGGTGCGGCGGACGAGTCGCGAACAATGATGTCAGAGCCGATTTCCTGGCACAGCGGGGCCTCTTCCAGCGTACCGGCGCGAATGCGGTCCAGCCGGTCGGCCAGCATGTCGACCGCCTCTGCAGCCATGGTGGCAATCGGCTGCCGGACCGTGGTCAGTTGCGGCCAGATCGCGGTGGCGGTCTGGGTGTCGTCGAAGCCGACAATCGTCAGCTCGCCGGGAATGTCCAACTGATGGCGATGACCGGTCGCGATGGCCGCGACAGCCATGTCGTCATTGCTGGCAAATATCGCTGTAGGTCGCTGCGGCGCGCTGAGCAGGGCATCGGCGGCCTCGAGGCCGGAGCGATAGGTGAAGGCACCATCCGCCACCAGACTGGCCTCCGCCTCGACACCGGCAGCAGCGAGAGCATCGCAATAGCCCTGGAAACGTTCGCGGCTGGCACCATGGGTTTCCGGGCCCCGGATGAAGCCAATCCGGCGATGACCCAGTTCCAGAAGATAGTCCGTCATGCGCCGGGCGGCGGCGCGATCGTCGGTCACGATCCGCGGCGCGGCATCATTCTCGACATCCGGCGAGATGCGCACATAGGGCAGGCCGGCAGCGTCAAGCGCAGCCAGCACAGCAGCATTGTCGCAGACCGGCGGCGGAATGATCACACCGTCGAAATTCGACGTCCGCAGCATGTTGGCGATGGAGTCTTCCCAGTCCTGCTCGGCAGCACCGCAACTCTCCACGACGAGGTGATAGCCCGCCTTGCGGCTGCGGTTCAGCGCGCCGATCAGGAGTTCGCTGATATAGCCGGCGCTGGGATTGTCGTAGAGCAGGCCAAGAAAATACGTATTGGCGCGCGCCAGGCTGCGCGCCGACAGATTGGGCCGGTAATTCAGCTCGCGAATGGCCGCCTGAACGCGTTCGCGGGTTTCCTCGCGGACATTCGGCTCGGCATTGAGCACCCGGGACACCGTCATCGCCGACACGCCCGCATGCTGGGCAACGTCCTTGATGGTGGCGCCTGTTTGCTTGTTGGCCCGTGTCTTCACGCTCATTTTGAAGGGCGACCCGGCTGTTGACGACGCTTGGCTGACACAATGGTAGCGCAAACGCAGAATAGACGCATGGCGCTAGGGCACAACTGCGTCATGTCGCATCAGCCGGAAATCTACAGGCCGGTGAACAGCTGGAACGCCTTCAGAAGCGGGTTGTCGAAGCGCAATTTGCCCTCGGTGAGCGCCAGGCAGATGCACTCCCCGCCCTCATCAATGCGGATGTCGTGCTCCACACCGGGATGCGCCTCCTCCAGATCGCCAGGACAGTATTGCGTCTCACCATCCCAGAACGACCCCTTGAGCACCAGGGTCAGCTCGGACCCGTTATGCCCGTGATGGGGGATCGAAACGCCAGGCTGGGCGCGCAGCAGCCAGAGGCGCTGACCGTCCGGGCCACGCCACAGGATTGCCTTGGACAGGCCCGGGCCGAGATAACCCCACTTCACCCGCGTTCCGGTTTCACTCATCCAGTCGGTGAGCGGTGCCGGCAGAGGCAGGTCCGGATCCGCGTCATTGGCTGCCGGCGGCACCGGCTCGGCCAGTGTCGCGGCATCCCGGCGCAGG